>NZ_VMMV01000004.1:0-24679 GCF_013277375.1 Streptococcus sp. 3613 | reverse complement strand
CTAGCCGTAGGTTGCTCAAAACACAGTTTTGAGGTTGTAGATAAGACTGACGAAGTCAGTGAGCATATCTACGGCAAGGCGAAGCTGACGTGGTTTGAAGAGATTTTCGAAGAGTATTAGTCCAAACCGTAGTTGTAGTCATCATCTTGCATGGCTTCAACTTCGCCAAGAAGGTAACCATTTCCGACTTGAGAGAAGAAGTCATGGTTGGAAGTTCCTGTTGAAATACCGTTCATAACGATTGGGTTGACATCTTCAGCTGAATCTGGGAAAAGTGGATCTTGTCCCATGTTCATGAGAGCTTTATTGGCATTGTAGCGAAGGAAGGTTTTAACCTCTTCAGTCCAACCAACACCGTCATAAAGACTCTCTGTGTAGCCTTCTTCATTTTCATAAAGAGTATAGAGTAGGTCGTACATCCATTCTTTGAGTTTTTCTTGCTCTTCTTCAGGCAATTCATTGAAACCAAGTTGGAATTTGTAACCAATGTAGGTTCCGTGAACAGACTCGTCACGAATAATCAATTTAATGATTTCTGCAACGTTGGCTAGTTTGTTGTTACCAAGATAGTAGAGGGGAGTGAAGAAACCAGAGTAGAAGAGGAAGGTTTCGAGGAAGACACTGGCAACTTTCTTTTCAAGTGGGCTACCGTTTAGGTAGATTTCGTTGACAATCTCAGCCTTCTTTTGCAGATAAGGATTGGTATTGGTCCATTCGAAAATTTCTTCAATCTCAGCCTTAGTATTTAAGGTAGAAAAGATTGATGAATAAGATTTAGCGTGGACAGATTCCATAAATTGGATGTTATTGAAAACAGCTTCTTCATGTGGTGTACGGATGTCTGCGCGAAGGGCTTGAACACCTGTTTCAGATTGCATAGTGTCGAGAAGGGTTAAACCACCAAAGACTTTTCCAACCAAGTCTTTCTCTTTGTTAGATAGCTTTCTCCAGTCATCCAAGTCATTTGACAAGGGAATACGTGTATCGAGCCAGAATTGCTCTGTCAGCTTTTCCCAAGTTGATTTGTCGATGACATCTTCGATGGCATTCCAGTTAATGGCTTTGTAGTAAGTTTCCATTTGAAATCTCTTTCTGTGTTTAGTATTGCGAACTCACAATTATTCTATTTTACCATAATTCTATAGGAGTATCGCACAAAAAGTCGGAATCCCGACTTTTAAAATGTTACATAAATTATGTTATGACATAGTAGATTTGATTTTATCAGTGCTGCTTAGGGAAAAATAGTGTTTCTATGCTAGAAACTAAATCACACAGCTTTCACATTGGTTGGCACCGACTTCTCCACCGTCATCTGTAAAGGTGCGGACGTAGTAGATAGACTTGATTCCCTTGTTAAAGGCATAGTTACGAAGGATGGACAAGTCACGTGTCGTTTGTTTATTTTCCCTCTTCCATTCGTAAAGGCCTTTTGGAATGTCACTGCGCATGAAGAGGGTGAGTGAAAGTCCTTGATCCACGTGTTCAGTCGCAGCAGCGTAAACATCGATGACTTTACGCATATCCATATCGTAGGCAGAAGTGTAGTAAGGAATGGTTTCTGTAGACAAGCCAGCAGCAGGGTAGTAGATTTTACCAATTTTCTTCTCTTGGCGTTCTTCGATACGTTGCGTAATCGGGTGGATAGAAGCAGAAACGTCGTTGATATAGCTGATAGAACCATTTGGCGCTACAGCAAGGCGATTTTGGTGGTAAAGACCATCTGCTTGAACCTTGTCGCGAAGTTCAGCCCAATCAGCAGCACCAGGGATAAAGACATCTTTGAAGAGTTCTTTAACACGGTCTGATTTTGGAACAAACTCGCCAGTCACATACTTGTCGAAGTAGCTTCCCTTAGCATAGTCTGATTTTTCAAAGTTGTGGAAGGTAATACCACGTTCACGCGCAATATTGTTTGACTCTACCAAGGTCCAGTAGTTCATAAGCATAAAGTAGATGCTTGTAAATTCAACAGACTCAGGTGAACCATATTCAATGAGTTGTTGGGCAAGGTAGCTGTGCAGTCCCATGGCACCGAGACCAAAGGTGTGGGCTTGGCTATTTCCATGGTCAATCGTTGGTACAGCTACGATATGTGAACTATCTGTAACGAAAGTAAGGGCACGAACCATAGCACGGATAGAACGACCAAAATCAGGTGAAGTCATCATGTTAACCACGTTGGTTGAACCCAGATTACATGAAACATCTGTTCCCATTTGAAGGAATTCTTGAGCATCGTTGATCAAGCTTGGTTCTTGAACTTGAAGAATCTCAGAACACAAGTTACTCATGATAATCTTTCCATCAACAGGATTTGCACGGTTAGCCGTATCGATGTTGACTACATAAGGATAGCCAGACTCTTGTTGCAATTTAGAGATTTCAGTTTCCAAATCCCGCGCCTTGATTTTTGTCTTGCGAATATTTGGATTTGCGACCAATTCATCGTATTTTTCAGTAATGTCGATGTAATTGAATGGCACACCGTATTCTTTTTCTACAGAGTAAGGGCTGAAGAGGTACATTTCTTCATTTTTACGAGCCAATTCGTAGAATTTATCAGGTACTACAACACCAAGTGATAGAGTCTTGACACGTACTTTTTCATCAGCGTTTTCTTTCTTAGTTGAAAGGAAAGCGATGATATCTGGGTGAAAGACGTTGAGGTAGACAACACCGGCACCTTGACGTTGCCCCAATTGGTTGGAGTAAGAGAAGCTGTCTTCAAAAAGTTTCATAACAGGAACGACACCTGAAGCAGCTCCTTCATAGCCTTTGATAGGTGCACCAGCTTCACGAAGGTTGCTGAGGGTAATTCCCACACCACCACCAATACGTGAAAGTTGAAGGGCTGAGTTGATAGAACGTCCAATAGAGTTCATATCATCCGTTACTTGGATTAGGAAGCAAGATACTAACTCCCCACGGCGAGCACGTCCAGCATTCAAGAAGGAAGGAGTAGCAGGTTGGTAGCGTTGGTGGATGATTTCATTGGCAATATCGATTGCAATAGCTTCATTCCCATCAGCAAAATAAAGGGCGTTAAAGAAGACACGGTCTTCCATGCTTTCAAGATAGTATTCACCGTCATTAGTCTTTAAGGCATATTGATTGTAAAATTTATAAGCTGCCATGAATGACTTGAATTGGAAGTTTTGGTCTTTGATAAATTGAGCCAATTCTTCCAAGAACTCTGGACGGTATTTCTTGATAAAGGCTGTTTCGATGTAGTTGTGGTCAATGAGGTAGTTGATTTTATCTTTAATTGAATCAAAAACCATAGTGTTTGGAACGACATTTTCTTTAAAGAAGGCATCCAAGGCTTCCTTATCTTTATGAAGCATGATTTGTCCATTGACAGGACGGTTGATTTCGTTATTGAGACGGAAGTAAGTCACGTCTTCAAGATGTTTTAATCCCATAAAATTTCCCTTATCTAATTACAAAAGAAAGGCCTCTAAGTTAGCCCTAGAAGCAGTTTCTTCTGGATGATGTACTAAGATTATGCTAATTGTTTCAGTTTTCCTGGTTGGAAACCTGAAAAGACTTCAGTTGGTGTTTGGATAACAGGAGCTGCGCTAAAACCGAGCTCTTTAACTTGATCGATGTACTCAGGTTGCTCATCAAGATTGATTTCACGATAAGAGACATTATTACTGTCCAAGAAACGTTTGGTCATCTTACATTGGATACAGTTGTTTTTAGAATAAACGGTTACCATTGTGTAACTCCTCTTCAAAATTTAATACTATCCTAGTATATCAGAAAATAAAATTTTGTCAATGATTTGAACTAAATATAGTGGTCTGTTTTTCTAGTCAAGCTCACAAAACACAATATGTAGTGTTTGTTTTATAAAACAGCAATAATTATCCTATAAATTGTTTTTGAAGAAACTATATCCTGTGTTTTGTTATCTAGGATAGAAGATTTTCAGCAAGTTATCTGAAAGGAAATTGAAGGAAAATCCAGAAAATGCTTGAAAAAAATCCTAGAAGATGGTATAATACCAAACTGTAAGGGTTATCACATATAACTCAAAAAAAGAAAGAACAAAAGGAGAGTCGAACTATGGCTTCTAAAGATTTCCACGTAGTGGCAGAAACAGGTATTCACGCACGTCCAGCAACATTGTTGGTGCAAACTGCTAGCAAATTTGCTTCAGATATCACTCTTGAGTACAAAGGTAAATCAGTGAACCTTAAATCAATTATGGGTGTTATGAGTCTTGGTGTTGGCCAAGGTGCTGACGTAACTATCTCAGCTGAAGGTGCAGATGCAGATGACGCCATCGCTGCAATCTCAGAAACAATGGAAAAAGAAGGATTGGCATAAGGGAAATGACAGAAATGCTTAAAGGAATCGCAGCATCTGACGGTGTTGCAGTTGCAAAAGCATATCTACTCGTTCAACCGGATTTGTCATTCGAGACTGTTTCAGTCGAAGATACAAACGCAGAAGAGGCTCGTTTGGATGTTGCTCTTGAAGCTTCTCAAAACGAGCTTTCTCTTATCCGTGAGAAAGCTGTAGGTACGCTTGGTGAAGAAGCGGCTCAAGTTTTTGACGCTCATTTGATGGTTCTTTCTGACCCAGAATTGATTGGTCAGATTAAAGAAACAATTCGTGCTAAGAAAGTCAATGCAGAAGCAGGTCTTAAAGAAGTGACTGATATGTTCATCACTATCTTTGAAGGCATGGAAGACAACCCATACATGCAAGAACGTGCAGCGGATATCCGCGACGTGACAAAACGTGTATTGGCAAACCTTCTTGGTAAGAAATTGCCAAACCCAGCTTCTATCAATGAAGAAGTAATCGTGATTGCACATGACTTAACACCATCTGATACAGCTCAATTGGACAAAAACTTTGTAAAAGCTTTTGTAACAAACATCGGTGGACGTACAAGCCACTCAGCTATCATGGCACGTACACTTGAAATTGCAGCTGTATTGGGAACAAATAACATCACTGAAATCGTCAAAGACGGTGATATCCTTGCCGTTAACGGAATTACTGGTGAAGTGATTATCAACCCAACAGATGAACAAGCGGCAGAATTTAAAGCAGCTGGTGAAGCTTATGCTAAACAAAAAGCTGAATGGGCACTTTTGAAAGATGCTCAAACAGTGACTGCTGACGGTAAACACTTCGAGTTGGCAGCTAACATCGGTACTCCAAAAGACGTTGAAGGTGTTAACAACAACGGTGCAGAAGCTGTTGGACTTTACCGTACAGAGTTCTTGTACATGGATTCTCAAGACTTCCCAACAGAAGATGAGCAGTATGAAGCGTATAAGGCTGTTCTTGAGGGAATGAATGGTAAACCAGTGGTTGTTCGTACAATGGATATTGGTGGAGATAAGGAACTTCCTTACTTCGATATGCCACACGAAATGAACCCATTCCTTGGATTCCGTGCCCTTCGTATCTCTATTTCTGAAACTGGAGATGCAATGTTCCGTACACAAATCCGTGCCCTTCTTCGTGCTTCTGTTCATGGTCAATTGCGTATCATGTTCCCAATGGTTGCCCTCTTGAAAGAATTTCGTGCAGCTAAAGCAGTTTATGAAGAAGAAAAAACAAATCTTCTTGCTGAAGGAGTTGCAGTTGCGGATGACATCCAAGTTGGTATCATGATTGAAATTCCTGCAGCAGCTATGCTTGCAGACCAATTTGCAAAAGAAGTTGACTTCTTCTCAATTGGTACAAACGACTTGATCCAATATACAATGGCAGCAGACCGTATGAATGAGCAAGTTTCATACCTTTACCAACCATATAACCCATCAATCCTTCGCTTGATCAACAACGTTATCAAGGCAGCTCACGCTGAAGGTAAATGGGCTGGTATGTGTGGTGAGATGGCTGGTGACCAAAAAGCTGTTCCACTTCTTGTCGGAATGGGCTTGGATGAGTTCTCTATGTCAGCAACATCTGTCCTTCGTACACGTAGCTTGATGAAGAAATTGGATACTGCTAAGATGGAAGAGTACGCTAACCGTGCCCTTACAGAGTGTTCAACAATGGAAGAAGTACTTGAACTTCAAAAAGAATACGTTAATTTCGATTAATGTCATTAACCTTGTAACCTAGTTGCAAGGTTTTTTTGACGCATTTTAGAAAAGTATGATCTAATACTCTTTCAAAATCTCTTCAAACCACGTCAGCGTCGCCTTAACGTAGATATGCTCACTGACNNTGCGGCTAGTTTCCTAGTTTGCTCCTTGATTTTCATTGAGTATAAGATAAAAGCAAAGGTCTATCAAGTGATGTAGCCCTTTTGAGTTATACAAGCAAATTACCATGAAAAAGCTGTTGTTGGAGCATTGAGCGCTTCTAACCATTGTTTATTTTTCGCAGGGCAAAGAGTTACGGATATACCTGCCATATCCAGACTGGTCATAAATGTTCCTGATTTTATAAATGTAATAGTGATTCCTTCAATTTCTAAGAGTTGAAGGAGATCATTGATAAATATACCCATTTCTAAGTTGCTGGTAGTGCCTAGATTATTTACAAGCAATATAAATTGATCACCCTTTTTCCAATGATAGTGCAATCTTAATTTACTTATAATTTCATTTGCAAGGATTTCCGATGATTGGAATGGGACTATACGATAGCCTTCTTCGCCATGTATCCCAATACCATAAGAAATATTTCCTTCTTCCAAGTTAAATAGTGGAAGGGTGGCTTGGGGGAGACTAGCAGATTTCGTTGCAAAGCCAATTGTTGCGATTTCGGGAGCAAGTTCATGACCTAAATCAGTTAGTTGTTCTATGTCGGCACCGTTTTGAGCTGCATATCCTAGGATTTTATGAAGTAAAATTGTTCCTGCAAGCCCTCTTCCTCTAATTTGAAATCTATTGTGAGGTTCAATAGAAATATCGTCGTGTGCTAGACTATAGCCGACTTTAATTCCTTCTTTTCTAGCAGTGTTAATGGCCGAGCTAAATTCTTTGATGTCTGCTTCGAAATTTTTTACAATGATGAAGACACCTTGACCATTGTTTAAAAAACGAATGGACTCTAAGATTTCAGTTCTTGTAGGAGGAGTAAATAATTGGCCATAGATAGCAGCAGTAAGCATTCCTTCTCCCACATATCCAATATGCGCAGGTTCGTGACCGGAACCTCCACCCGACAATATTGGAACCTGATGAGGATTGCGATTTTTTTGATAGACTAAAGGTAAGGTAGGGTGTTTTTCTAATTCAGGATGACTGCTGACAGTTGCTGAAATGTAACTTGAAATAATTTTCTGTTTATGATTTGAAATAAATGTCATTGTGGCCTCTTTCCAATAATTGTCATGATGAGATAGTCTGGTTGTGGAACTGGACTTTTTTTATTGACGCAAGCCTTCACGATTTCTGCTAGAGCATGTGAGTGATAATCTAGCAAAAAACAAGTATAAGCAGATGAATCGCTATCAATCTGACCATATTCTCTTAAAATTTTTGATACAAGCAAGCGACAGTAGCTGATAAAGTGGTCATAGAAGTTATTTTGCCCTTGAATATCAAAAAGTTGAATATAAAAATCACGCTCTTGTTCGAAATAAAGAAATAATTCTTGTAATAGTTTTTGGCCTGAAATGAAGTCCAAGTTATTGGTGATATACTCGGTTAAGTCAGTTTCAAATATCCAGTCTAGCAGTTCATATTTGTCAAGAAAATGATTGTAAAAGGTCTGTCTACGAATGCCAGCTGATTCCATGATATCTACAATGGAGATTTTATCAAATTCTCTAGTAGCTAATAGGTCTCTAAATGCCTTGGCAATCCGTTTTTTTGTAATGAGTGATGATGCCATAGGAAGCCTTTCTTTTACTTCCTTCATTTTACCAAAAAAATGTTTGAAACGGGTTTAAAAGGGGACAAATAATAGAATCTGTCCCTTATCATCCAGCAATAAAAAGTATATAATGAAATCGAAAACAAAGGTAGATGCCGAAAGGAGTTTCTCATGAAAAAAATTATAAATGAACCGACACAAGTTGTTGATGAAATGTTGCAGGGGTTGTCATTCATGCATGATGACTTGGTTCAACGCTTAGATGGTTTTGATGTTATCGTTAGAAAGGCAGAAAAGACAGGAAAAGTTGGACTCATTTCAGGTGGAGGTTCAGGACATGAACCCAGTCATGCTGGATTTGTAGGAGATGGAATGTTGTCTGCTGCCATTTGTGGAGCAGTCTTCACTTCACCTACTCCGGATCAAATTTTAGAAGCCATTAAGGCGGCTGATGAAGGTGCTGGAGTTTTCATGGTCATCAAGAACTATTCTGGTGACATTATGAACTTTGAAATTGCACAAGAACTTGCTGAAATGGAAGGTATTGATGTAGCAAGTGTTGTGGTTGATGATGATATCGCTGTTGAAAATAGTCTCTATACCCAAGGCCGTCGAGGTGTTGCAGGTACTATATTAGTCCATAAAATTTTGGGGGCTGCAGCTCGTTCTGGTAAATCATTATCTGAAATGAAGGACTTGGCCGACAAACTTGTCTTAGAAATTAAAACAATTGGATTAGCTCTATCTGGCGCTACTGTTCCAGAAGTTGGGAAACCAGGATTTGTTCTAGAAGATGATGAATTTGAATATGGAGTTGGTATTCACGGTGAGCCAGGATATAAAAAAGAGAAAATGCAACCTTCAGCACAATTGGCCTCAGAATTGGTTGAAAAACTATCTGAAGGTTTCCAACTTAAGGCTGGTGAACGCTATGGCCTTCTCATCAATGGTTTAGGAAGCACTCCTCTTATGGAGCAATACGTATTTGCAAATGATGTGGCTAAATTGCTCCATGAAAAAGGTGTTGAGTTGGCATTTAAGAAAATTGGAAACTATATGACATCAATCGATATGGCTGGCTTATCATTAACATTGATTCGATTGGCAGATGATGAATGGTTGGATGCTCTAAATGCACCTGTTACTACACCAGCTTGGTAAGAGTCAAGGAGGAAATGTCAAATGAATGCTGAACAAGCTCTTGAATGGATGAAGCTTTTTAATGAAAAGATTCAAGAACAGAAAGATTACCTTAGTGAGTTAGACACTCCGATAGGAGATGGAGACCACGGTGGAAATATGGCGCGTGGCATGGCTGCAGTTATGGAAAACTTAGAAGGAAAGCAATTTGAAACTAACAGTGATGTGTTTAAACTTGTCTCAATGCAACTGCTGAGTAAGGTAGGCGGTGCTTCTGGTCCCTTGTATGGCTCTGCTTTTATGGGCATGGCCAAGGCTGACTCTAATTCGAAAATAGAGGAAATCTTACAAAGCGGTTTGGATATGATTGTCAAACGTGGGAAAGCAGAAGTTGGAGAAAAGACAATGGTTGATGTTTGGACTCCTGTTATTGCTGCTTTGTCTGCTGGTCAATTGACTCAAGAGGTTATTGATAAGGTAGTGAATGCTACCAAAGATTTACTTGCAACTAAAGGAAGGGCGTCTTATGTAGGAGAACGTTCTCTTGGACATATTGATCCTGGATCATTCTCATCAGGATTACTCTTTACTGCTCTTTTAGAAACTGGGGTGGTTTAATGGGAAGTATTGGTCTTGTTATCGTTTCACATTCCAAAAACATTGCAGAAGGTGTCGTTGAACTGATTAGTGAAGTAGCTAAAGATGTTCCGATTACTTATGTAGGAGGAACCGAAGATGGAGGAATTGGAACAAGTTTTGATCAAGTAGATAGGGTTGTTTCCGAAAATCCAGCAGATACCTTATTAGCCTTTTTTGACCTAGGTTCTGCTAAAATGAACTTAGAAATGGTGGCTGATTTCAGTGATAAAAGTATCATGATCAATAGGGTTCCAATTGTAGAAGGTGCCTATACTGCAGGTGCTCTTCTTCAGGCTGGTGCAGAACTGTCAGTTATTCAAACACAGTTGGCGGAACTTGAAATCAATAAATAAGGAATTTTACTATAATTCTTTTTATAGGTGGGCTATTGATGATCTCAACTATCAAATTTTAAGTAAATAATTTCAAAATCAGAAAGGGATTGCTTTATGCAGTTCCTTTTTAATGTAAAAGGAGTAGAATCATAGAGTTTCTAAATTGTTAATCATTCAAAAATGATTGTGATGGGGTTATTCTAGCTTTAGAATCCTTCAAAAATTAATATTTAAGGCAATCAATTACTTAGAAGAGTACGAAAACATTTAGTTTATAGGAATTCTAGGTCTAGAATTGCATGGATATTTATGAAGTTGGGGTGTTCGATAGTTAGGATTGTTCTATTCTGAAAGATTTGAGCTGTTAGTTGTATAGAAAGTGTTCGAATTTTTTCAAGTGATTAAATTAGTTAATTGTATGAGGTGCTTTATGATATAATGTTCTTAATGAATTTTCAGAAAGGAAAACCTCAAATTGTCCTACAAATTTCTACTCTTCGACCTCGACCACACTCTTCTTGATTTTGATGCTGCTGAGGATGTGGCTTTGACCCAACTTCTAAAAGAAGAAGGAGTTGCGGATATTCAGGCTTATAAAGATTATTACGTTCCTATGAACAAGGCTCTCTGGAAAGACTTGGAGCTGAAGAAAATCAGTAAACAAGAGCTGGTTAACAAGCGCTTTTCTCGTTTATTTGCTCATTTTGGACAGGAAAAAGACGGTAGTTTTCTTGCCCAACGTTACCAATTTTACCTCGCCCAGCAGGGACAAACACTATCGGGCGCTCATGATCTCTTGGACAGCCTCATTGATCGTGATTATGACTTGTATGCTGCGACAAATGGCATTACTGCCATTCAGACAGGACGTTTGGCTCAATCTGGTCTAGAACCTTATTTCAATCAAGTCTTTATCTCTGAGCAATTGCAAACTCAAAAGCCGGATGCTCTCTTTTATGAAAAAATCGGCCAGCAAATTGCTGGATTTAGTAAAGAAAAGACGCTGATGATTGGAGATTCTCTAACCGCCGACATTCAAGGTGGCAATAATGCGGGGATTGACACTATCTGGTATAATCCTCATCACCTCGAAAATCACACACAAGCCCAGCCGACTTACGAAGTCTATTCTTTCCAAGACTTGCTGGATTGTTTAGATAAAAATATTCTTGAAAAGATCACATTTTAAAGGAGACGAGCTAATGACTACAAAAAAAGCTAATATTACTATTGAAGAGTAGATTGAAATGTCTGAAGTTGATTTTAATGAAACTGTTAATTATGAATTTACATCTGACACTTGTCAATTAGCAAATAGTATTTATCAATCTCTTTTTAAGTTTTTTGATAAGAAAAATTTCTCTGGCGATTTAATTTTTACTTGGAAATCTTCATCATTAGTCAAAGAAGGGGATTATATTGGGAGAAGGGATTCACAAGTAGATAATCTTAGAGTAATAGGAAATATATTTCCGAATTATCTTACTAATCGAAAATATAGCCTCAATATGAATCGTAATGGCTGTATGGGAGATTTTCCTCATGATTTTTTTGATATATACCTAGATCATGTAGCAAAGTATGCCTACGAACAAAAAGTTAATAATATTAAAGAGTATTATCCTTTAAAAAGAGCGATTTTACACCAAGAGAATGCATTGTATTTTCGATTGTTTTCTAATTTTGACGACTTTTTAGAAAAAAATTATTTAAAAACTATATGGCAAGTTTCTAAAGAAACTCCTTTTTCTGAAATGGATTTTAATATGTTTAAAAATATTTCAGAAAAGATAATCTTCGAAAGAGGTAGTAAAATGCTTAATGATTTAAAAAGTAATTATAAAAAATAGCCAGTCTTTATAAACTGTATTCACGTATTCAAATCGTATATATAGTCGATTTATTAAATCTTTAGATAAACTGTAAAAAGTGGTTTCCATAGCCACTTTTTGCTATAATAGAGGCAGTAAAAATGAAGGAGTCGGCTATGCAACACTCGTCTTGGCATGCTTTGATTAAGGCGCAATTACCTGAGGGTTATTTTGGGAAAATCAATCAGTTTATGAATCAGGTCTATGGTCAGGGGACTGTTTATCCACCCAAGGAAAAGGTTTTTCAGACTCTCTTGACCACACCCCTAGAAGACGTTAAGGTGGTGATTCTAGGGCAAGACCCCTATCACGGGCCAGGTCAAGCGCAGGGTTTGAGTTTTTCTGTACCTGACTCTATCCCAGCTCCGCCATCCTTGCAAAATATCTTGAAAGAATTGTCAGATGATATCGGGGTTAAGAAATCTCATGATTTGACAGCTTGGGCTGAGCAAGGAGTCTTGCTTCTTAATGCTTGTTTGACAGTTCCTGCTGGACAGGCCAATGGTCATGCTGGTCAGATATGGGAGCCATTTACAGATGCTGTGATTCAGGTGGTCAATCATCTAGATAGACCAGTCGTTTTTGTACTCTGGGGAGCTTATGCACGTAAAAAGAAGGTCTTAGTTACCAATCCTCATCACTTGATTATCGAATCAGCCCATCCCAGTCCTTTGTCGGTTTATAGAGGATTTTGGGGTTCCAAGCCTTTTTCCAAGGCCAATGCATTCTTAAAAGAAACAGGACAAGAGCCAATCGATTGGCTTAGATAAGGAGAGAATATGCCTCAGTTAGCGACAATTTGCTACATTGATAACGGGAAGGAACTGCTCATGCTCCACCGTAATAAGAAACCCAATGATGTCCATGAAGGGAAATGGATTGGTGTGGGTGGTAAGCTAGAGCGAGGAGAGACCCCTCAGGAGTGCGCGGCGCGTGAAATCCTCGAAGAAACAGGGCTCAAAGCCAAGCCAGTTCTAAAAGGTGTCATCACTTTTCCTGAATTTACGCCAGATTTAGACTGGTACACCTATGTTTTTAAGGTGACAGAGTTTGAGGGCGATTTGATTGACTGCAACGAGGGAACGCTGGAATGGGTTCCCTATGATGAGGTTTTGAGCAAGCCGACTTGGGAAGGTGACCATACCTTTGTTGAGTGGCTTTTAGAGGATAAACCCTTCTTTTCAGCCAAGTTTGTTTATGATGGGGATAAATTGTTGGATACCCAAGTCGATTTCTATGAATAAAGGAGAAAACAGATGCTACTAATTAAAAATGGTCGTGTAATGGATCCCAAGTCTGGTTTGAATCAAGTGTGTGATGTCTTAGTTCAAGATGGGAAAATTATCAAAATTGCGCCTGAGATTAAAGAAGAAGGAGCAGATATAATTGATGCTACTGGTCTTGTAGTTGCTCCTGGCTTGGTTGACATCCATGTTCATTTCCGTGAACCTGGTCAAACCCATAAAGAAGACATTCATACGGGTGCCCTAGCAGCCGCTGCAGGTGGTTTTACCACGGTTGTCATGATGGCTAATACCAGTCCAACTATCTCGGATGTAGAGACTTTAAAAGAAGTTCTGGATTCAGCTGCCAAAGAAAAGATTAATGTTAAGACGGTTGCGACCATTACTAAAAACTTTAATGGCCAAGATTTGACAGACTTTCAGGCACTTTTAGCAGCTGGTGCGGTTGGTTTCTCAGACGACGGTATTCCGCTTGAAAGCAGTAAAGTTGTCAAGGAAGCTATGGAAGAAGCTAAAAAGCTTAATACCTTTATTAGTCTTCATGAGGAAGATCCAGGTTTGAATGGGATTCTTGGCTTTAATGAAAATATCGCTAAAGAACATTTCCATATCTGCGGTGCGACTGGGGTGGCTGAGTATGCTATGATGGCGCGTGATGTCATGATTGCCTATGCAACTAAGGCCCATGTTCACATCCAGCATTTGTCTAAGGAAGAAAGTGTTAAAGTAGTGGAGTTTGCTCAAGGTTTGGGTGCGCAAGTCACAGCAGAAGTAGCGCCACAGCATTTTTCTAAGACTGAATCGCTCCTTTTGACACAAGGTAGCAATGCTAAGATGAATCCTCCACTTCGTTTGGAATCAGACCGTCGTGCCGTTATCGAAGGCCTCAAATCAGGCGTCATCACAGTTATCGCAACTGACCATGCGCCTCATCATGCAGATGAGAAAAACATTGAGGATATTACCAAAGCGCCATCTGGTATGACTGGTTTGGAAACATCTCTTTCCCTCGGTTTAACTTATTTGGTAGAAGCTGGGGAATTGACCTTGATGGAATTGCTTGAAAAGATGACCTACAACCCAGCCAAACTTTATAACTTTGAAGCAGGTTACTTGGCTGAGAATGGTCCAGCGGACATCACTATTTTTGATGCTAAGGATGACCGTCTTGTGGACTCCCATTTTGCTTCCAAAGCGACTAATTCACCCTTTATCGGTGAAACCTTAAAAGGGCAGGTTAAATATACCATCTGTAAGGGACAAATTGTCTATCAAGCTTGATAGGAGTTAGAATATGAATTATTTTCGAAAACGTAGGGAGAGACAAGCGAAATCTAATAGTGGAATTTACTGTCCCGCAGCTAATCGTTCTAAAATTCAATATGAAACTAAAGAAAAAGCTGACCATGCGGTTCAATATGATAATGGAGGTTTAGTTAGAAGCTATTATTGTCGTACATGTGCGTGTTGGCATACTACTTCAAAATCTAATAATCCTCCGCTAAGTTTGAAAAACTATGGTCTGAAACTCTTTGGTTTAGATAAATCAGAATAGAAAGAGAAGTATGTATAAGACAAAGTGTTTACAAGAGAAGTTAGTATTATTTTTAAAAATTTTCTTCCCAATCCTAATCTACCAATTTGCCAATTATTCTGCCTCTTTTGTTGACACTGCAATGACAGGCCAATACAATACCATGGACTTGGCTGGTGTGTCTATGGCGACCAGTATCTGGAATCCTTTTTTTACATTCCTAACAGGGATTGTGTCAGCCCTGGTGCCTATCATTGGTCACCATCTTGGTAGTGGTAAAAAGGAAGAAGTTGCGTCTGATTTTTACCAATTTATCTATTTGGCTTTGGGACTATCTGTGGTCTTGCTGGGGATGGTAATTTTCCTGGCACCACCAATCTTGAATCATCTTGGACTAGAAGCACCAGTGGCGGCAGTAGCAGTTCGTTATCTCTGGTTTTTATCTATTGGAATTATCCCCTTGTTGCTCTTTAGTGTCATTCGTTCCTTGCTGGATTCGCTGGGGTTGACTAAGTTGTCCATGTATCTCATGCTTTTGTTGCTTCCTCTCAATAGTGGATTTAACTATCTCTTGATTTACGGGGCCTTTGGTGTTCCAGAACTGGGAGGTGCTGGTGCTGGTTTAGGAACATCCTTGGCCTACTGGGTCTTGCTGGGGATTTCTGTTCTGGTTCTATTTAAACAGGAGAAGCTCAAGGCTCTACATCTTGAGAAACGAATTCCGCTTAATATGGATAAAATCAAGGAAGGAGTTCGTTTAGGTCTGCCTATTGGGGGGACTGTATTTGCTGAGGTGGCTATCTTTTCCGTGGTTGGCTTGATTATGGCTAAGTTCTCGTCCTTGATTATCGCTAGTCACCAGTCAGCTATGAACTTTTCAAGTCTCATGTACGCCTTTCCTATGAGTATCTCATCTGCTATGGCTATTGTCGTTTCCTATGAAGTGGGAGCCAAGCGATTTGATGATGCGAAAACCTATATTGGTCTAGGAAGATGGACAGCCCTCATTTTTGCGGTCTTCACCTTATCCTTCCTTTACATTTTTAGGGGAAGTGTGGCTAGTCTTTATGGTAACAACCCAGAATTTATCGATTTGACAGCACGTTTTTTGACTTACAGTCTTTTCTTCCAGTTAGCAGATACCTTTGCAGCACCTCTTCAGGGAATTTTACGGGGGTATAAGGATACCGTTATTCCTTTTTACCTTGGTTTGGTTGGTTATTGGGGGGTGACACTCCCAGTAGCTATGGTATTCGACTCTCTAACAGATTTTGGAGCTTATTCTTACTGGATTGGTTTGATTATTAGTTTAATCGTGAGCGGGGCTCTCTACCGTTGGCGTTTAACTGCGATTATGAAGAGATTTGAATCCAGAAAAGCTTGATTTTTAAAATTCCTACAAGCAAAAATATCCTTCCTTATCTGCATTATTTTTGCTATAGTTAAATTAGTAGTAGGCAAATGAGAATTTCAAAAATATAGAAACAATTGATATTCCACGCTACTTTACTGGTATCAGATATCAAGAAAAGAAGTTGCTTATTTTTAGCAGCTTCTTTTCTTGATAAAAATTTTACATAAGTTATATTACGTAAAATTATAAACTATCCAAGGCATTCTTTTGTTCATCATTGACGATATGAGTATAGAGGTCAGTGACTTGTGTACTGGCATGTCCTAGCTGGTGACTGACCAAAACTTGCGATTTAGTAGCATCATAGAGCCTAGTTGCTAGGGTATGGCGCAGTTTATGGGGTGTTACACGGACTTTGAAGTCCTCTGAGTATTTAGCAACCATTTTCTCAACGCTGGAAGCGTCAATACGATTGGGAACACCTCTATAGAGTGTCAAAAAGAGGGCTGTGTCTGTTTTTTCCGTCTTATAGCGTTGATTTCGAATGGCCAGATAATTCTCTAAATAAGGCTTAGCAAAGGCAGCAACATTGACCGAATCGCGTTTGCCACCTTTTCGAGTGACATCAATAACCATCATTTTTAGATTGAGATCTCTTAAATCCAGATTAACAGCTTCAGATAAGCGAACACCCGATGCCAAGAGAAGGGCAATAATGGCTAAATCTCGTTCTTTATTTTTGTTGAATGATGAGAGAGCTCGATTTGAAAGCTGTTGTGGGTACTCTTGGTCAATATAAGTTAGAAAACCTTCTGTTTCATCACCTAAAAAGAGTTTTTGCTTGATGTTTTCAGCTCTAGCAGCAAGTGTTTCTTTCTTTTTTTTGGTTGAAACTTTCTTCATTACATTACGATAGAAATAAGGTTCCCCTTGATCGTTTTCAACCTCCTCAGTCAAATACTTATAAAGACTAGAAAGTGCTGACAAGGTCCGATTGATGGTTGTCTGAGAAACACCTTGTTTGCTTGTATTGGCATTCAGCAAAGGACGTTCTCGAAGATAAAGGATAAAAGCCTCCATATCTTTCTTTGACATGTTTTCCAAGACAGATAAAGGAATATTAGACATTTTATCAGCGTTTGAGATACCAGACTCCAAAACCCAGCTGAAAAATCGATCATATTCCTTGAGGTATTCGTACAAGGTTGTAAAACTGTAAGGAACAGCAAGCTTAGATTGGTAGTATTCAAGAATATACCAGGGCATGATTTGTTTTAGTTTGTCGATTCGTTCCAGTAAAATCTCACGTTTCATGTATTTTCTCCATAAATAAGTCTATTAGTAGTATAGCATGGACTTATTTATTTTTCAAGAAAATTATAGTTTTTCGGAAAGATGTTATAGAGCTTTTTAAAAAACTTAGACCTGTGTAATACGGATCTAAGTCTTTGGAGTTTCATTGTGAATCATTAGCTAGTGCTTTTTCTAGCTTCCAAATACTAAACCAGAATGAAATAGTTAACAGAATAAGGAAAATAAAAAAATCTCACCCACTAAAGTTCTGTTAATACTACATAACTGAAGAGCTATATAAGGGAGCTATGAGATACAAAATGCACTGTATAATTGCTATTGTTTTCTTTTTCATGATTTTAATCTTACTGTACAGATTTGATACAGTAAACTCCTTTCTAGCTTTATGCTTTATCATTTCTAACTTAATTATAGTCTTATTTTCACCAAAGCTCAATTATTTATATGTAAAATTCCTCATCAGTAAAAAATAACCGATCTCATTGCTGAGAATCGGTTTTCTAAATAAATCAGGTCAGCTGTTTACATAAGATAAATTATGTAAACAAACTCTACAACAACAAATCTTTGACTTTTCCAATTTCACTTTTTGGAATAACCAGGTGAATCATATTACCCAGATACATTCTGGTTGAGCCATTAACTGTTTGGCTCTTTCCATTATGGACTTGGGTAGTGATGAGGACGTTGTGTGGTAAGTTGAGTTCGTGTACTTGTTTTCCAGCAATCTTATCAGAAACTGGTATTTCGATAAGGGTAACTTCTCCTTCACTGGATACTTCTTCTGGAAGCATTTTTTCCAGCATGGCTTCATAGACTGGTGTACCCTTGAGCAAATCCATGATAATATAAGAAACAAGAGTGACAAGACCAAGTGGCATGAGGTTGCGAATATCTCCTACCATCTCAGTTACGAGGATCATGGCAGTTAAGGGAGCTTTTGATATTGCTCCAAAATAGCCACTCATTCCTAGAATGACAAATATAGGGAATTGCTCTTGACTGACAAGTCCAAGATTGACGCAGATAACACCAACTAGGGCACCAAGTAAGGAACCAAGCGCCAAAATTGGTAGGAAAATGCCTCCTGGAAGACCACTTCCATAACTAATCATGCTCCAGATAAAGCGAATTAAAAAGTAAGCTAATAGAACTTGGAAACTAAAATCTTGCTCAGTTAAGGAAAGAACAAGCTGATTTCCACCACCAAGGACGTGGGGTAAAAAAATTCCGACTGGTATGATGAGAATAAAAGCAAGAATTGGATAATAAGCTCTATCCAAATGGATTTTTTGACCAATCCAATCATAAAGTCTACCGACATCGAGCACAGCTTTTTCATAGAGAAAACCGGAAAATCCAAGGAAAATTCCCATCACAAGATAAATCCAGTATTGATCTAGGGTCATGAGAGGAATGTTATCTGGCATATCCAATACTGGTGTCAAACCGAACATGAGCAGAGACACAAAGTTTGCTACGATGCTGGCTGCTAGTGTAGAAACCCAGAAAAAGCGCGAAAAATGGTGATAAACTTCTTCTACTACAAAGAGGAGGCCTGCTATTGGTGCATTAAAGGCTGCGGCTAAACCTGCTGCAGCTCCACTGGCAATTAAGGAACGTTCCTCTACTGGACTGGATTTGAGCCACTTGGCAATACCTTTACCACCAACTGCTCCCAGTTGAATACTTGGTCCTTCACGCCCCAGCATGAGTCCACTGGCAATAGCAAGCATTCCTAGCACATATTTTTTCCAAAGAACGCCCCACCAGTTGAGGGACATGAGGCCTTTCAGTTCGGCTTCGACTTGCGGAATTCCTGAGCCTTTGATATCTTTTTCTGATCGAGTTAATTTAGCACTGAGCCAACAGATGAGTATATAAAACAAAACCAGTACAAAAAGATTGCGCACTAGGTGCCCTTGATCTTGATAAAGTCCTTGTATCAGGTGGAAGCCCTTTTCAATTAAGAAACGAAAGGATCCGACGATAATTCCAACGACGAGGCCGACAATGATTCCTCGTCCAACTTGGGATAATATAGTACTGGATGCAAAGGCGAATTCTTTCTTAGAACGGACTATTTCCGACTGTTCCTCCATGGTATTTCCTTTCAATTAACTTTCTTTTTTACCTAAAACCAGTGATTTAATGGGTTCAAAGCTGGTTCGGTGAATTGGGGTAACTCCTAGTTTTGTGAGGCCTTCCAGGTGTTTAGCTGTGCCATATCCTGCATTAGTAGCGAAATGATAACCAGGGAACTGCTGATCGTAGTCCTTCATCAATTCATCACGTGTCACCTTGGCTACTATAGAAGCTGCTGCAATCGAGAGGGAGTTGGCATCTCCTTTGATGATGGAGGTTTGTGAAATGGGCAACTCCAGTTTCATGGCATCTATCAAAAGGTGCTCAGGTTGAGGACTGAGCTGGGAGATTGCTTCCTGCATGGCCAGTTTAGTTGCTCCGTAGATATTGACTTGGTCGATGACCTGATTATCCATGATACCAACGCCAATTGACAAGGCTTGGTCTTGAACTGCTTGGAAAATCTCCAGATGTTTCTTTTTAGGAATTTTCTTGCTGTCATTGAGGCCTCTAATCTTACAATTTTTAGGTAAAATAACAGCTGCAGCGACTACAGGACCAGCAAGAGGACCACGACCAACCTCATCAATACCTGCTATCAAGGTCAATCCTTGCTTGTAAAGTTCTTTTTCATAGGAAAGCATGGATTCCAAACGAAAATCCTCATCTAATTCAGCCTGAATGGCTTTTTTACGCTTGCTGATTTCCTTTTGAACTCCAGAGCGACTATCCTGTTCGAGTTGTAAAAAAAGAGGGTTATCTAAGTCCTTGACCGTTGCAAGAAGTTCTTTTATTTCTTTAATCGTCGCCATAGAGGTCTTTCAATGTATCTAAGGTATAGTTACCGAGTTTGCCATCACGGACTTCCTTCACGAAGAGACTGTAAAAACGGTCATAGTCATCACGGAAACCGAGGGCACGGGTCATATCCATAATAATCACAGGCGCTTCTTCTTCAATTTTCATTTGTTTGAAGCGTTCAGCCAGCTTTTCTGGATAATGTTCTTTGAAATAATTGATACCAAAAATGGTAACCTCATCCATAGGAAGCAACTGATCCTTGATAGCTCCAGTCAATGCCAACTTAAGTGCAACAGTTTCATCCTCAAACTTAGGCCAGAGAATCCCCGGTGTATCCAAGATTTCCAGATCTTTATTGGTTTTAAGCCATTGTTGACCTTTTGTGACCCCTGGCTTGTTTCCAACAACAGCAATCTTTTTACCAGCCAAACGGTTCATCAGAGTTGATTTACCAGCGTTTGGAATCCCGATAATCATGGTACGCAAGGTTTCAATCTGAATCCCACGTTCTTTCTGGCGAGCAATCTTATCAGCCATGAGCTTCTTAGCAGCATCTGTTACAACTTTTACAGTCACTTGCTCTTTGGAATTGATAGTCAGCGTCTGGATTCCCTGTGATTCAAAATACTGACGCCATTCTTTGGTCATTACTGGATCGGCCAAGTCCGCCTTGTTTAAAATCAGGAGTTTCGGTTTATCACCAACAATCTTGGTCAACATAGGATTTTGACTAGATAGAGGTAAGCGTGCATCCACCAAAATCGTTACAAAATCAACAAATTTTAGATTTTCCTGCACCTGCCGACGCGCTTTAGACATGTGACCAGGAAACCATTGAATAGTAGCCATTGAGTTTTTTCCTTTCGTAGCAAGGGTTTAGAGCCCCTTATTTAATTTAATATTGTTTGAACATAGAGAATCTTCAAATGAATAATGTCCAAACAGTTCTTGTTTTATGATATAGAAATCTACTTTATATTATATCATGCCTTCTTTATTTTGTCCGATGATAGCCTTTCAAGTACCCTATATATAGTAGATTAAAACAAGATGTGAACAAATCGATTAGGAAAGTCAAATTAATTTCTAGAAATATTTTAACATCTATAACGT
The DNA here is from genome assembly GCF_013277375.1 of Streptococcus sp. 3613. NCBI lineage: Bacteria > Bacillati > Bacillota > Bacilli > Lactobacillales > Streptococcaceae > Streptococcus > Streptococcus sp. 3613. The sequence goes on along the minus strand of NZ_VMMV01000004.1, from coordinate 3,446 downwards.
ACTATTCTAAAGTAAGCGCGTCATAACAAGGTATCGTATCTATCCTAATTCCCCAACTTCCGGTATACTAGATAAAAATAGTTATCGGAGGAAAGGTAGTGTACTATGATGATTCAACTAAGCGATTTAGGTCAAGTTCACCTTGTATGTGGGAAAACGGATATGAGACAAGGCATTGATTCACTGGCTTATCTCATTAAAACCCACTTTGAATTGGATCCTTTCTCCGGTCAAGTCTTTCTCTTTTGTGGTGGACGTAAAGACCGCTTTAAAGCCCTTTACTGGGATGGTCAAGGATTTTGGCTACTATATAAACGCTTTGAGAACGGTAAGTTGACTTGGCCAAGTACAGAAAAGGATGTCAAAGCTCTCACACCAGAACAAGTAGACTGGCTGATGAAGGGCTTTTCTATCACTCCCCAAATAAATTCATCAGAAAGTCGTGATTTCTATTGAAATGATGCCTTTCTTTTTAGTATAATAAAGTTAGAAAACAAGGAGGGGAAGACGATGAAAGAAGATTGGGCTAAGATGGGTTTACCAATCACACGTAAGGAAATCTCTAATTGGCATATCAAGACGAGTCAATACTATTAGAGTCCCTTTATAACCTTTTACGAGAAAAGTTGTTAGAACAAGCTCTTCTTCATGCGGATGAAACCTCTTATCGGGTCTTAGAAAGTGATAGCCATCTGACCTACTATTGGACTTTTTTGTCAGGAAAATCAGAGAAACAAGGGATTAGGCTTTACCACCATGATCAGCGTCGAAGTGGTTCAGTAGTACAAGAATTCCTAGGAGATTATTCTGGCTATGTGCATTGTGACATGTTGCGGCAGTAACTTAGGACTTTAGTCCTCTAGTTCTGCCTATGCGATAGCAGTCCAAGGTTTAGGAGCAAGGCGACGCTAAGCTTGGTAAACTGCGAACCGCTAGAAGCTTATCGTCAACTGGAAGAAGCTGAACTTGTTGGATGTTGGGCGCATGTGAGAAGGAAGTTTTTTGAATCCACCCCCAAGCAAGCAGATAACTCATCCTTAGGAGCTAAAGGTTTAGCTTATTGTGATCAGTTATTTTCCTTGGAAAGAGACTGGGAGGCTTTGCCAGCTGATGAACGCCTACAGAGACGTCAAGAAGAGCTCCAGACCCTATAAGAAATCTCCAGATTAGAGAACTCACGGATAGTTCCTAATATGGAGATTTTTCAATATACTTCGTTATTGGACGGTTACAGAAAATTAGCATTGTCAATCAACAAATAATTTATTCATTTTTTCTAAAACACTTTGATTAAGTATATCGAGTTCAAATTCAGTTTCAGGCCCATGACCATTTATTGGTAATTCATCAATTTCAAAACATTTATAGTTGTTCAATGTCGACTTCATATAATAAAAATCTAAAACTTTATCTCTAGGACTTTGCATGATGAATGTTTTATAAGGAAGATTTTTCTTCCACACCTTATCAGAAAACATTTCTGTAATTTCAGTTGTCGAGAACTTATCAGTAAACCATTTCCTTTCCATTCCACTTGTTTTTTTTATTTGATTAGATCAATCTATCAAAGGGGAAACGCATATATGTCCACCTAGATTGTGAGAAAATCTGGCACTCAGTAGTAATCCTAATATAGATCCAAAACTTCCTGAATATAAATAAACTTTTTTAACATCTTTTACTGTTTTACTCACTATATACTCAATCGTTCTTACCAATTCATCTATCACATAATTCCAATTTTTATTTGATAGTATTGCAGAAAATTCTTTATCATATATTATTTGTCCATTATTATCTACTAATAATTCATCATGCCATAAAAGTTTCCTATCTTGAGTATAAGATAGGAATATAGCATCATTTAAATCCAAATTTTTTATTTTCATCATCCTGTGACCTACTTTTTCATATACTTATAAAAAAGAAACAAAGAAATTGCATTTATAGTGGAAATGATAAAGAAAATGATTAATGTTTTTTGTAAATCATTTGCATACAGATTCCCTCCAAGTAATCCACCTAAACTATCTCCAATAAAATATGAAGTTTGAGATATACCATAGAAATATGAAATTTGTTCTTTAGGATACATATCCAACTCCATTAATTCTTGACTAATTACAGAACCATTTAAGAACAAAGCTCTGCATATAAGAATAAGAAACAAGTATAAAAATTGCATATTAAATATCAATAAAGCTGTTGATAAGCCCACTAAAATTTCACTGACCACAAAGATATACTCTTTATATTTTGAGGTTTTTTGACCTGAAAAAAGAGAAGAGAAATAAGTACTCAGTAGTCCTAAAATTGTCAATGTTACACCAATAACAGATACATTTATACCTTGTTTGCTTAAAATAACTGGAAGATATGGAGCAAATAAACTTACGCTTCCCCCCATAATGAAGCCGAATATTATAGTTCCAACAAGCAGGGTTCTAGCTTTTGCAAAATGTTTAAATTCAGCCTTCTCCAAATCGCCACTCTCATTATAAGATTGAGTAATAGGAGGAATTAGAAATACAGTAATCAGGCAAAGGACGCTCGAAAAAAGTAGAGTCAATTGTGTAGCGTTTTGAAACAAGAATGTTAAAATCCAGACAAGAAAACCTGCTAGTAGCATGCCTAAAGAACTCCCTACTCCGTCTGCAAATTCTTTCAACGATACAATAGAGGAACGTTCTTCTTCACTTCCTATGCCTACAATCCATACTCTAATTAATAACAACACTACCGAAGCACCGATTCCTGAAACAAAACCAGATATTATAGAAATGCCTGAGTTATTAGGAAACATCCTAAAGAATAAGCCAATACTATATAAAATTAAACCACATTGAATCACTCTTTGAGGGGTAAATCGTCCTATTTTTTTACCAATATAAAATGAAAAGATGCCAGCAAATGCCATGGCAGAATAGGATAGACCATAATTAGGGAGCCTATCATTCATTTCAAACCAGAGTGCATGAACTGTTTTTGAAGTATACATAGATAGTTTAAAAAACAAATTGAAAATAAAAAAATTGATTGCAATAGGATATTTTCTTAAGATAATTCGATAGTTATTCATGATATTCGCTCACTTCACTTTCTAGTGTTTCTTTCATATCCGATAATTTTTCATTATCACTAAAATGTGTATCTAAAATTTTCAATAATGGTTGCATTTGTTTAAATTTATTGCAGTTATATAAAATTTCTAAAGATATAACCAAATAATCTTCTAGAAAAGATAAATCTAACTGTGAAACTTTGAATTGACATTGTTCTAATAATCTTTGTGCTTTTTCATACATATTCAGCTCGACATATATGTATTGTAAGTCATACCAGAAATCAAAACTTCTATCAGATAAATAATACGCTTTTTTATAATTCGTTAGACTGTCCTGCAACAATTGAAGTTCGCTCAAAACGACGTCCGCTAATCTTTTCAT
>NZ_VMMV01000039.1:13189-26509 GCF_013277375.1 Streptococcus sp. 3613 | reverse complement strand
TTTGATTTTAGTCCAGTATAAAATATACATAGAAAAAGCGCATAATCCTTAAAATAAGCTGAAATCTAGTGAAAATGTACGGTAAACAATTGAAAAACTAGTCTATAAAGTGGTACAATAGTAGAAAAATACTATAGTAAGAATCACTCTTATTTTAGCGAAAAATTACAGAAATGAATGGTTTTTCTTGATGAAACAGAGAAAAGAATTGTACCTTTTTCTTGGTCGGACAGCCTTGTATTTTCTTATCTTTCTAGGGCTGCTTTACTTCTTTAGCTATCTTGGTCAGGGTCAAGGAAGCTTTATCTATAATGAATTTTAACTTGAAGGAGAATTCCTATTGTGTCAAATAAACCAATAGTAGATATGATTGAAACCATTGAGCATTTTGCTCAGACACAGCCTAGCTATCCTGTCTATAATGTTTTGGGGCAGGAACACACTTATGGCGATTTAAAGGCTGATTCGGATAGTTTGGCTGCAGTCATTGACCAACTAGGCTTGCCTGAGAAGTCTCCTGTGGTTGTTTTTGGTGGCCAAGAATATGAAATGTTGGCAACCTTTGTAGCGCTGACTAAGTCAGGTCATGCCTACATTCCAATTGATAGCCATTCGGCCTTGGAGCGAGTTTCGGCTATTTTAGAAATAGCAGAGCCAAGCTTGATTATTGCCATCTCAGACTTTCCCTTGAAGCAGGTTTCTACACCAATGATGACTCTAGCTCAGGTTCAAGAGGCCTTTGCTCAAGGGAATAACTATGAAATCACGCATCCAGTCAAGGGCGATGATAACTACTACATTATCTTTACTTCTGGTACGACTGGTAAGCCTAAGGGAGTGCAGATTTCCCATGATAACCTCCTCAGCTTTACCAACTGGATGATTACAGATAAGGAATTTGCGACGCCAAGTCGTCCGCAAATGCTGGCCCAGCCACCTTATTCTTTTGATCTGTCTGTCATGTACTGGGCACCGACCTTGGCACTGGGTGGTACACTTTTTGCCCTCCCTTCAGCCATTACTCAGGACTTTAAGCAACTTTTTGCGGCTATCTTTTCATTGCCAATCGCTATCTGGACTTCAACACCATCCTTTGCGGATATGGCCATGTTATCAGAAGACTTTAATAGTGAGAAAATGCCTGGCATCACGCATTTCTACTTTGATGGTGAAGAATTGACGGTCAAAACAGCGCAAAAACTGCGTGAGCGATTCCCAAATGCCCGTATTATCAATGCCTACGGCCCAACAGAAGCGACAGTAGCATTGTCAGCTGTTGCTGTGACAGACGAGATGTTGGCGACTCTCAAACGCCTACCAATCGGCTATACCAAGGCTGATTCTCCAACCTTTATCATTGACGAGGACGGCAATAAATTGCCAAATGGTCAACAGGGAGAAATCATTGTTTCTGGATCAGCTGTTTCAAAAGGTTATATGAACAATCCTGAAAAAACAGGGGAAGCCTTCTTTGAATTTGAAGGACTGCCAGCCTATCACACAGGTGATGTGGGAACCATGACAGATGAGGGCTTGCTTCTCTACGGTGGACGCATGGACTTCCAGATTAAGTTCAACGGTTACCGCATTGAGCTAGAAGATGTCTCTCAAAATCTTAATAAGTCTCGCTATATTGAGTCTGCTGTAGCTGTGCCACGTTATAATAAAGACCACAAGGTGCAAAATCTATTGGCCTATGTCATCTTAAAAGATGGTGTTCGTGAGCAGTTTGAGCGTGATATCGATATTACCAAGGCAATTAAGGAAGACTTGACAGATATTATGATGTCCTACATGATGCCGTCTAAATTCCTTTATCGAGACAGTTTGCCACTGACTCCAAATGGAAAAATTGACATCAAAGGATTGATTAACGAGGTGAATAAGAGATGATGGAGTTCTTTCAACAGCTTCCTCATTTAGAGCCATACGGAAATCCTCAGTATTTTGTCTATGTGATTGCTGCAACCTTGCCCATCTTTATCGGTCTCTTTTTCAAGAAACGCTTTGCCTGGTATGAAGTGCTGGTTAGCCTCTTCTTTATCGTCACCATGTTGGTAGGTGGGAAGACCAATCAGTTGATTGCCTTGGGTATTTACCTTTGCTGGGAAATATTGCTCCTGCTTTTCTACAAGCATTATCGAAAAAGCAAGGATGGCAAGTGGGTCTTCTACTTAGTTAGTTTTCTGTCCCTACTTCCGATTATCTTTGTCAAGGTGCAACCAGCTATCAATGGAACGCAGTCTTTGCTTGGATTTTTGGGAATTTCTTATCTGACCTTTCGTTCGGTTGGGATTATCATCGAGCTGAGAGATGGAGTGATTAAGGATTTTACCCTCTGGGAATTCCTCCGTTTCCTTCTCTTCATGCCGACTTTTTCAAGTGGTCCAATCGATCGCTTTAAGCGATTTAATGAAAATTATCAGGCCATTCCTGAGCGGGATGAGTTGATGGATATGCTGGATGAATCTGTTCGCTATATCATGTGGGGCTTTTTGTACAAGTTTATCCTAGCTCATGTTTTAGGAGAAACCTTGTTGCCTCCTTTGAAGAATCTAGCCTTGCAGTCAGGTGGCTTCTTTAACCTCTATGCCTTGGCAGTTATGTATACATTTGGTCTGGAACTCTTCTTTGACTTTGCAGGTTATTCTATGTTTGCTTTAGCCATTTCAAATTTGATGGGAATTCGTAGCCCTATCAACTTTAACAAACCTTTTTTATCAAGGGATTTAAAGGAATTTTGGAATCGCTGGCATATGAGTCTGTCCTTCTGGTTCCGTGACTTTGTCTTTATGCGAATGGTCATGGTGTTAACCAGAAAGAAGGTCTTTAAAAATCGTAATGTAACCTCAAGTGTGGCCTATATTGTAAATATGCTGATTATGGGATTTTGGCACGGTGTGACCTGGTACTATATCGCCTATGGACTCTTTCATGGGATTGGACTGGTTATCAATGACGCTTGGATTCGCAAGAAAAAAACGCTCAATAAGGAACGGAAAAAAGCAGGGAAGCCTGCTCTACCTGAGAATCGCTGGATTCAGTTGCTTGGCATGGTTGGCACCTTCCATGTCGTCATGCTGTCATTCTTAATCTTTTCTGGATTCTTGAATGATTTATGGTTTAAAAAATAAAAGGAAATAAAATATGGATATCAAATCAGAAGTTATCGAAATTATTGATGAGTTGTTTATGGAAGATGTTTCTGACATGATGGATGAAGATCTTTTTGATGCAGGTGTCTTGGATAGTATGGGAACGGTTGAATTGATTGTGGAGATTGAGAACCGTTTTGACATTCGTGTCCCTGTAACAGAGTTTGGTCGCGACGACTGGAATACAGCTAATAAAATCATAGCTGGCATTGTGGAGCTACAAAATGCTTAAACGCTTATGGATGATCTTCGGACCGGTCTTGATAGCTGGTTTGTTGGTTTTTCTGCTCATTTTCTTTTATCCTACTGAGATGCGTCATAATCTAGGAGCTGAAAAGCGTTCAGCAGTGGCTACTACTATCGATAGTTTTAAGGAGCGCAGTCAAAAGGTCAGAGCACTATCTGATCCAAATACACGTTTTGTTCCCTTCTTTGGCTCTAGTGAATGGCTTCGTTTTGACGGTGCTCATCCTGCGGTATTAGCTGAGAAATACAATCGCTCCTACCGTCCTTATCTTTTAGGACAGAGGGGAGCTGCATCGCTTAACCAGTATTTTGGAATGCAACAGATGTTGCCACAACTGGAGAATAAACAAGTTGTGTATGTTATCTCACCTCAGTGGTTCAGTAAAAATGGCTATGAGCCAGCAGCCTTCCAGCAGTATTTTAATGGAGACCAGTTGACCAGTTTTCTGGAACATCAATCTGGAGATCAGGCTAGCCAATATGCGGCGACTCGCTTACTACAGCAGTTTCCCAACGTAGCTATGAAGGATTTGGTTCAGAAGTTGGCAAGCAAAGAAGAATTGTCGACGGCAGACAATGAGACGATTGAATTATTGGCTCGGTTTAATGAACGCCAGGCTTCCTTTTTTGGACAGTTTTCAGTTAGAGGCTATGTTAATTATGGTAAGCATGTAGTTAAGTATTTAAAGACCTTGCCAGACCAGTTTTCTTATCAAGCAATAGAAGATGTTGTCAAATCAGATGCAGAAAAGAATACTTCCAATAATGATCTGGGAATGGAGAATGATTTCTATAATAAGCAGATTAAGAAGGATTTGAAGAAATTAAAGGATTCTCAGAAAAACTTCACCTATCTCAAGTCGCCAGAGTATAATGACCTGCAGTTAGTTTTAACCCAGTTTTCTAAATCCAAGGTAAACCCGATTTTTATCATTCCACCTGTTAATAAAAAATGGATGGATTATGCTGGTCTACGAGAGGATATGTACCAACAAACGGTGCAGAAGATTCGCTACCAGTTAGAGAGTCAAGGTTTTACCAATATAGCAGATTTTTCTAAGGATGGCGGGGATCCTTTCTTTATGAAGGATACCATCCACCTTGGTTGGTTGGGTTGGTTAGCTTTTGACAAGGCAGTTGATCCTTTCCTATCCAATCCCACACCAGCTCCGGCTTACCATCTGAATGAGCGCTTTTTCAGCAAAGATTGGGCGACTTATGATGGAGATGTCAAGGAATTTCAGTAGATGAATGACAGAAGAGTTCAAGAATGAAGCCTATTTTCACGTTTTTTCTTGACTCTTTTTTTGCTTGTGATATAATTAACTGGTAAACAAAATTCAACAGAATAGTATTTTTCTCTTAAAAAAGAGAAGTTCAAAAGGAAAGGAGTCAGATATGAGACAGCTAGCGAAGGATATTGATGCTTTTTTGAATGAGGTGATTTTGCAGGCAGAAAATCAGCATGAAATTTTAATAGGTCATTGTACTAGCGAGGTAGCTCTGACCAATACCCAGGAGCATATCCTCATGCTCTTGTCGGAGGAATCTTTAACAAATTCAGAATTGGCACGTCGCCTCAATGTCAGTCAGGCGGCAGTTACCAAGGCCATTAAGTCTTTGGTCAAGGAAGGGATGTTGGAAACATCTAAAGATCCTAAGGATGCGCGTGTGGTTTTTTATCAGTTGACTGACTTGGCTCGTCCAATCGCTGAGGAGCATCATCATCACCATGAGCATACACTTTTAACCTATGAACAAGTGGCGACTCAGTTTACTCCAAATGAACAAAAAGTGATCCAGCGGTTTTTGACTGCTTTAGTAGGAGAAATCAAATAATGAGATATATTACGGTAGAGGATTTATCCTTCTATTATGATAAGGAGCCCGTTCTTGAACATATCAATTATAGTGTTGATAGTGGGGAATTTGTTACCTTGACGGGGGAGAATGGGGCGGCTAAGACGACACTGATCAAAGCCAGTCTTGGAATTCTTCAGCCACGCATTGGAAAGGTGACCATTTCAAAGACAAATACTCAGGGAAATAAATTGAGAATAGCCTATCTTCCCCAGCAGATTGCCAGTTTTAATGCTGGTTTTCCAAGTACGGTTTATGAATTTGTCAAGTCGGGTCGCTATCCGAGAAAAGGCTGGTTCCGTCGCTTGAATGCTCATGATGAGGAGCATATCAAGGCTAGTCTGGACTCAGTTGGCATGTGGGAACATCGAGACAAACGCTTGGGTTCTCTATCTGGGGGACAAAAGCAGCGAGCGGTGATTGCGCGCATGTTTGCTTCGGATCCAGATGTGTTTATCCTAGATGAGCCGACAACGGGGATGGATGCAGGAAGTAAAAATGAATTTTACGAACTCATGCACCACAGCGCCCATCATCATGGCAAGGCTGTTTTGATGATTACCCATGACCCTGAAGAAGTTAAGGACTATGCGGACCGCAATATCCATCTAGTCCGTAACCAAGACTCACCATGGCGTTGTTTCAACGTTCATGAGAATGACCAGGAGGTGGGCCATGCTTAGTTTATTATCTTATGACTTTATGCAACGCGCCTTTCTGGCGGTTATTGCTATGAGTCTTTTCTCGCCAGTTCTTGGAACCTTCCTTATCTTGCGTCGTCAGAGTTTGATGAGTGATACTCTTAGCCACGTCTCGCTGTCGGGTGTAGCTTTTGGTCTGGTTCTGGGGATTTCTCCGACTGTTTCTACGATTGCCATTGTCTTGATTGCGGCGGTCTTTCTGGAGTATCTCCGTACGGTTTACAAGAGCTTTATGGAAATCGGGACAGCTATCCTCATGTCAACAGGTCTGGCTGTTTCTCTGATTGTCATGAGCAAGGGTAAAAGCTCCAGTTCTATGAGTTTGGACCAGTACCTTTTTGGTTCGATCGTGACTATCAGTGAAGAGCAGGTCATTTCCCTCTTTGTCATTGCGGCGGTTGTCTTGATTTTGACCTTCCTCTTCCTTCGTCCGATGTATATCCTGACCTTTGATGAGGATACGGCCTTTGTGGATGGCTTGCCAGTTCGTACCATGTCCATTCTTTTTAACATGGTGACAGGGGTGGCCATTGCCCTTATGATTCCTGCTGCGGGAGCTCTTCTGGTATCGACTATCATGGTCTTGCCAGCTAGTATTGCCCTGCGTCTGGGGAAAAACTTTAAATCGGTTATGCTGTTAGCCAGTGCTATTGGATTTTTGGGAATGGTAGCAGGACTTTACATTTCCTACTATGCAGAAACACCTGCAAGTGCAAGTATTACCATTATTTTTGTAACTGTTTTCTTACTAATTAGTTTAGTAAGACGTTTTATCAAATAGGAGACTAAGATGAAAAAAATTAGCTTATTGCTAGCCAGTTTATGTGCCTTGTTTTTAGTGGCTTGTTCCAATCAAAAACAGGCAGATGGCAAACTCAATATCGTGACAACCTTTTACCCTGTCTATGAATTTACCAAGCAAGTCGCAGGAGATACTGCTAATGTAGAACTCCTCATCGGTGCTGGTACAGAACCCCATGAATACGAACCGTCTGCCAAGGCAGTTGCCAAAATCCAAGATGCAGATACCTTCGTTTATGAAAATGAAAACATGGAAACTTGGGTTCCTAAATTGCTAGATACTTTGGATAAGAAAAAAGTGAAAACCATCAAGGCGACAGGCGATATGTTGCTCTTGCCAGGTGGTGAGGAAGAAGAGGGAGACCATGACCATGGAGAAGAAGGCCATCACCATGAGTTTGACCCCCATGTTTGGTTATCACCAGTTCGTGCCATTAAACTAGTAGAGCACATCCGTGACAGCTTATCGGCAGATTATCCTGATAAAAAAGAGACCTTTGAAAAGAACGCATCTGCCTATATCGAAAAATTGCAAACATTGGATAAGGCTTATGCAGAAGGCTTGTCTCAAGCCAAACAAAAGAGCTTTGTGACTCAGCACGCAGCTTTTAACTACCTTGCCTTGGACTACGGTCTCAAGCAAGTATCAATCTCAGGTCTCTCACCAGATGCAGAGCCATCAGCTGCACGTCTGGCAGAATTGACAGAGTACGTCAAGAAAAATAAAATCGCCTATATCTACTTTGAAGAAAATGCCTCACAAGCCCTTGCTAACACACTTTCAAAAGAGGCAGGTGTCAAAACAGATGTCCTTAATCCTTTAGAAAGTCTGACAGAAGAGGACACCAAGGCGGGAGAAAATTACATCTCTATCATGGAGAAAAACCTCAAGGCTTTGAAACAAACAACGGACCAAGAAGGTCCAGCAATCGAGCCTGAAAAAGCAGAGGATACCAAGACAGTTCAAAATGGTTACTTTGAGGATGCCGATGTCAAGGATCGTACCTTGAGTGACTATGCAGGTAATTGGCAATCAGTTTATCCTTTCCTTGAAGATGGCACGTTTGACCAAGTCTTTGACTACAAGGCTAAGTTGACTGGTAAGATGACCCAGGCTGAGTACAAGGCTTACTATACAAAAGGCTATCAGACAGATGTCACTAAGATTAACATTACTGATAACACTATGGAATTTATTCAAGGTGGACAAAGCAAGAAATATACTTATAAGTATGTTGGTAAGAAAATCTTAACTTACAAGAAAGGTAATCGTGGTGTGCGCTTCCTCTTTGAAGCGACAGATGCGGACGCTGGACAATTCAAGTATGTTCAGTTTAGTGACCACAATATCGCCCCAGTTAAGGCAGAACATTTCCATATCTTCTTTGGAGGCACAAGCCAAGAAGCCCTCTTTGAAGAAATGGATAACTGGCCAACCTACTACCCAGATAACCTATCTGGTCAAGAAATCGCCCAAGAAATGTTGGCACATTGATTAGAAACCGACTAGTTCATAGGAGCTAGTTGGTTTTTTGATACTAGATGGCTAACTTCATTATAGACCTTTCCAGAACTTTAAAAAATAAATAAAACTCTTGAAATATCTGGATCTGTATGTTAGAATAATTTTATCGGATAAGGTTCATTAGAACACCAAAGCCCCTAACTACTGCCATAGTTAAGGGGTGTTTTGGTATATTCTACAGGAATAGAAAAAGACCCTCTAAACTTTGTAGAGAGCCTTAAAAAATCAAAATAAAAAGATACCCCCCAGCACATAGGAATGCTCAACCTTTCAGTCTACCCCATTCTGGGACCCAGCGTTTATCCTTCACAAGTTATCTTATTGAGTCCATTATATCACACTTATGGAAAATGTAAGAAATTTGTATAGTATTTTTAAATGAATTGATGAAAAATCAAATACCTTTCAGAACTAAGGAACTTTAAATAATAAATAAAACTCTTGAAATATCTGGACCTGTATGTTAGAATAAAATCGATAGGCAAGGTTCATTAGAACACCAAATCCCTTAACTAGTGCGATAGTTAAGGGGTGTTTTGGTATATTCTACAGGAATATATAATCCTAGTTTTCTAATTTGCTCTTTGATTTTTGTTGAGTATAAACATTTTAACAAAAAAGTTAGTCTTTAATAAAAGAAGCGATATAGTGATATTAGAAATTCTCTTGTAATTCTGATATGTCTGCGTATTTTTCGTAAGTTACCTGTTTAGTAATCAGATGTCAGTTAAGGGCTTGATGTTTTATAAAAGAAAATTATGGAGGAAGGGAAATCCGACTTTATAAACTAAACTGTAAAAAACGGCAAATTTGACAAATGAATAAGAAAAAAATAAAAAGCAACTGTTTTTATTAAAAAGATTGCTTAATAGTTAGATTGGAGGGAAGAAAAATATGAAAAATTTAAGTCAACGACTTGTTGATAAAAGTGTTGAGGCCTTTATTATGGGGCTGGAAATTTACAACAAGCCTACAATCAAATATCGTATTGAAGGATTCAGTTTTTTCATATGTAATGCTTGGGAGTTGATGTTGAAGTCTGAAATGCTAAATAGAAATCTATCAATCTATTTTAAGGATAATCCAGATAGAACTCTCAGCCTTGAAAATGTTATCAAGAAAATTTATTCCGATGATAGTACACGAATTCGACTAAATCTGGAGCGTATTATTGAGCTTAGAAATATCAGCACACATTATATTACAGAGGATTACGAACTAAAGTACGCTCCACTATTTCAAGCGTGTGTACTTAACTATGTCAATGAACTTCAGAGATTTCATGGTAGAGACATCACTGAGACCATTGCACAAAATTTCCTAACTATATCAGCAAGTTATGAGCCTCTGACAAATGAACAAATCAGACTAAAATACCCAGCGGAAATTGCAGAAAAGTTTATTCAGCAAGCAAATGCTATAGATGTTCTTGTTTCTGAGTATAATTCAGATAAATTTGCAATCGGTGTAAAACAAAACCTATACATCACAAAGAAAAAGTCTGAAGCTGACTTCGTTGTCTCAATTGCAAATCAATCTCCCTCTCAAGTAGCAATAGTAAAAGATTTAAAAGATCCATCAGAGACTCACAAATATTCATACGGGAATATCATCTCAGTTGTAAATGATCGATTAAACAAGAAGAATATCAAATTAAATTATAAATCTGGTTTCAATCAATATGTTCTAACCTTAATCATTGATTTCTATTCAATAAAAACTGACGAGAAATTTGCATATTGCCATAAAATAGGTAAGTCTGAGCACTATACCTATTCACAGCAATTTGTTGACTTTATCATTACAGAAATAGAAAAAGACCCTCTAAACTTTGTAGAGAGCCTTAAAAAATCAAAATAAAAAGATAACCCCAGGCACATAGGAATGCTCAACCTTTCAGTCTACCCCATTCTGGGACCCAGCGTTTATCCTTCACAAGTTATCTTATTGAGTTCATTATATCACACTTATGGAAAATGTAAAGAAATTTGTATAGTATTTTTAAATGAATTGATGAAAAATCAAATACCTTTCAGAGCTAAGGAACTTTAAATAATAAATAAAACTCTTGAAATATTTGGGCTTATATGCTAGAATGTAGTTAGTGTATAAGGTTCATTAGAACACCAAAGCCCCTAACTACTGCCATAGTTAAGGGCTTTTTTGACGTATCTTAGCGATTTAACGGGTGTTTATAGGCTAGTCATTCGGTCTACTTCTTACCATCTAGCCATTTGCAGACGAAATACAAGATAATTCCAGCTATAACATCTGCTATAATAGTAAGAGCAAGCTCTGGTATAAGGCTCATTAGTTTCACCTCCTCTCACGAACCCATAGGAACGTAATCGGTAACCGATGACAAAAGTATTATACCACACTAAATTTAGATCATCAACCTCACTTAATGCTTGAACTATTGTAGATTATATGCTAAAATGTAGTTAATTGATAAGGTTCATTAGAACACCAAAGCCCCTAACTATTGCCGTAGTTAAGGGCTTTTTTGACGTATCTTAGCGATTTAACGGGTGTTTATAGGCTAGTCACTCGGTCTACTCCTTACTATCTAGCCATCTGCAGACGAAATACAAGATAATTCCAGCTATAACATCCGCTATAATAGTAAGAGCGAGCTCTATGATAAGGCTCATTAGTTTCACCTCCTCTCACGAACCCATAGGAACGTAATCGGTAACCGATGACAAAAATAGTATACCACAATAAATTTATATCATCAAGGTCACTTAATGCTTGAAATATAGGGTCTAGGCGACAAAGTCTTTAAAATCAGAAAAACGTATAGTATCAGATGTATAAAAGCTTGATGTTATATCAATTAAAAAAGTGGATAGGAAAGTTTTCTGATTATCAGAGTTCCTTCCTATCCACTTTTTGAAGATTGTAAGTTAACCTTAGTTTATATAGAATCAGCTTATTTGTTTTATTTATTAAAACCTTGCAAAGCCTTTTGGCGTTCTTCCACTTGACCTTTAGCATCCAATTTATTGCCAGCGTAGACAGCTGTTTCCCATGATCCGTACATTGGATTTGGGAAGATGATGAATTTTTCACCGAATTCTTTTTGCAATTCTTCAAGTTGTTTATCACGGTCAGATTCAGAAATCTTCGAAAAATCTGCAAAGTCTACGAGGTTATCACCAAATAGTAATACTAGATTAGTTTTCTCTTGAACTGCTTGGCGACGCCCTTCTTTGGATTTTACACCACTTTCTAAGAGCATGAGGTGATCACGCCCTTGTACAGGGATTCCTTCGTTTTCTAGATTTTTAATCGTAGCATCTATTTGATTAACTGAGCGGTCAGAAATATAGTAAATTTGGATGCCGTTTTGATTGGCAAATTGAAGAAACTTCTTGGCTCCTGGGACGGCTTTTGCTGCAGCTTTTTGAACCCAAATATCCCAATTTTCAGGTGTGAATGCTGTTCCGTCTTTGATATTTTGAACTTGATAAGGACTATTATCTAAGACTGTTTCATCTAAGTCCAAAATGATTGAATAAGGCTTGTCTGATTCTGTTTTCAGTAATTCCTTTAGACGATCTGTGGCAACATTATAACCTTGTAGATACAAGGCTTTGGTTTCAGCTGATTTTTGATACCAAAGGGTTGACATAGTATTTTCTCTTGACCGTAGTTGGTCATATGTCATTGTAATCTGATTATCAGATGAGCTCTTATTGCTTGTCTGTGTTTCTGTAGACTTTGTTGCACAACTAGATAATAAGACGACAGATGCAAGTGCAGAAAGGATTGTAACAGTAGTTTTTGCTGATTTCATGAAATATCTCCTATTCATTAATTTCATAAATAGTATAGCACGAGAGAAAAGTTAAGGCAAGTCATTCTCTGACTATGGATGAAGATTCTATAGAAGTTAATGCAGTGAAAAAAAGAGATTACTAACTTGAAATGCAGTCTCACCTCTAATTATTGACATTTCAGGAAAAATCGCAGTAAAAACGGCACAGCCTTCTTTAAATGTGATATAATACTAGAAAAATACTTGTGGAGGTTCCATTATGGCAATATTTTTCATGATTTTTCTGATTGTTTGTGTGCTCCTATTGGTGATAGTCACACTGAGTACAGTTTATGTGGTTCGTCAGCAGTCGGTGGCGATTATTGAACGCTTTGGGAAATACCAAAAGGTTTCCAACAGCGGTATTCATATTCGCTTGCCTTTTGGGATTGACTCGATTGCAGCACGCATTCAGTTGCGCTTGCTGCAAAGTGATATTGTGGTTGAGACCAAGACCAAGGACAATGTGTTCGTGATGATGAATATAGCGACTCAGTACCGTGTCAATGAGCAGAGCGTGACAGATGCCTACTATAAACTCATGCGTCCAGAATCTCAGATTAAATCTTATATCGAAGATGCTCTTCGCTCTTCTGTTCCCAAATTAACCTTGGACGAATTGTTTGAGAAAAAAGATGAGATTGCCCTTGAAGTTCAACACCAAGTAGCAGAAGAAATGACCACTTACGGCTACATTATCGTGAAAACCTTGATTACTAAGGTGGAGCCAGATGCAGAAGTTAAGCAATCCATGAATGAAATCAATGCGGCGCAACGCAAACGGGTCGCAGCGCAAGAATTGGCAGAAGCCGATAAAATTAAAATTGTCACTGCAGCTGAAGCCGAAGCAGAAAAAGACCGCCTTCATGGTGTGGGGATTGCCCAACAACGTAAGGCAATTGTGGATGGCTTAGCAGAGTCTATCACCGAACTCAAGGAAGCCAATGTTGGCATGACAGAAGAACAAATCATGTCCATCCTATTGACCAACCAGTATTTGGATACCTTGAACACCTTTGCCTCTAAAGGAAATCAAACTATCTTTTTACCAAATACTCCAAATGGTGTGGATGATATCCGTACACAAATCTTGTCAGCTCTTCGCGCTGAGAAGAAATAATAGACTAAAGAGCTTGGCAACAGGCTCTTTTTGCATTGCGTTTATTAAGAAAAACAAAAAATATTGATATACATTTATACTCAATGAAA
>NZ_VMMV01000039.1:0-13085 GCF_013277375.1 Streptococcus sp. 3613 | reverse complement strand
TACCTACGGCAAGGCGACGCTGACGTGGTTTGAAGAGATTTTCGAAGAGTATTAAATAAAAATTATTGTATGTTGTCTCCCTTAACTTGGAATGATAAGGGAATAACTAGAAAGATTTGTGAATACAAACTATTTCTGATATACTAAATATACAGTAATAATGAATGATGGGAGATGGGATGAAAGAATTTCAATTTGAGAGAAAGCAGCGTTTTTCTTTGAGGAAATATGCAATAGGAGCTTGCTCGGTCTTGCTAGGAACGAGTTTATTTTTTGCTGGTATGGGTGCTCAACCTGTACAGGCTACCGCAACGAGTTCAACACTAATTTCAAGTCATTATTTGGATGAGCAGGATTTACCTGAAAAGCTGAAATCTGAGTTGCAATGGTTTGAAGAAAATAAAATTGAGGTAAAAGAGGGAAAAGAATACTACTTTATCTATCGAAAATTGGCTACAAGATTACCAGAAACAGGTCTTTTTTCTAATGATGGGATGTTTATCTTGGGAGCAGGATTATTATTGCTTTCCTTCACTTTAATCAAGAGAAAAAGGGGAGCGTCTTACTTCCTTGTGACAGTCTTTGCTGTTGGTGGCTGGGTAGCATCCATCTCTGCTTTAGAAAATTTGGTAGAATTGCAACCAGCCCTTGTTAAGAGAGTAGAAGGTCAGTTTCTACCAAGTCCTGAAAGAGTCCAAGGATACGAATTTACGGGATATTATTTGGTAAGAGATAGTGCTAGTAAGGAACTTTCTGTTGATAAGGTAGAGTCGCCAGCATTATCTCAAAAGGAGGAAAGTTCAGAACCTCAATCTAAGAAGATTGTACCACAGACTGCATCTCATTTTAGCTCGACTGAAGACCTTGTGCAATCTCCTCAACCATCCTACGCAGTTGAGAAAATTGTTGAAGCTCCTGATGAAATTGTGCCTATAGGGCCTAAGGAAGAAGTTGCAGGAAATCCCAAAGTAGAACAACCGAAAGCAGAAGATAATAGTGATTATAAAACAAGTCCTGAGGAAGGTGTGTTAAATGCCACAGTAGAGAAACCAGAATTGCTAATCACTACAGAGGAGGTTGTTTTCCAAACGATAGAACAAGAAGATGCAACCTTAGCTAAAGGGCAAACTAAAGTTGTTCAAGAAGGTGTTGTTGGTGAACGCACCATCTATACGGAAGTCACTATCGTTAATGGGGAAAAATCTAGCAAAGTTATAGAAAATATAATCACAAAAGATCCGGTGGACAAGGTGATTGTAGTTGGGACTAAGGAAGAAGTTGCACCAAAATCTGAGGAAGGTAGACCAGTTCAACCTGAAAAAACTCCAATAGTAGAGAATGAAACAGAGACAAAACCAGCTGATGGAATAGGACAACCAAGACCAGGAGCCGAAGCAACATCGGGCGAGAAACAAACACCTGACAAACCCGAAGCCGAGCCGAAGCAACCAGATCCAGCAACCTCAGCCATGGAATCAGGGGGCGAGGAAAATCAAACTCATGCCTCACAAGGTACTGAGTCCCAGCCACCATCTAAAGAAACTGGTGAGACCAAAGATTCTGAACCAGCAACCCCAGCCGTGGAATCAGGGAGAGAAGAAGACCAATCTCCTGTGGGACAAAAGGGTGAGGAGAACCAGCTGGAGAATCCAGTTGAGGGGGTAAAAGATGTTGGTGAATCTGCCCCACAAGGTACTGAGTCCCAGCCACCATCTAAAGTAGCTGCTGAGACCAAAGATTCTGAACCAGCAACCCCAGTCGTGGAATCAGGGGGCGAGGAGAATCAAACTCATGCCCCACAAGGTACTGAGTCCCAGCCACCATCTAAAGTAGCTGCTGAGACCAAAGATTCTGAGCCAGAAAGCCCAGCCATGGAATCAGGGGGCGAGGAGAATCAAACTCATGTCCAACAAGGTACTGAGTCTAAGCTACCATCTAAAGAAACTGCTGAGACCAAAGATTCTGAACCAGCAACCCCAGCCGTGGAATCAGGACGCGAAGAAGATCAATCTCTTGCGGAACAAAAGGGTGAGGAGAAACAGCTGGAGAATTCAGTTGAGGGGGTAAAAGATGTTGGTGAGTCTGCCCCACAAGGTACTGAGTCTAATCATCCATCTAAAGCAACTGCTGAGACCAAAGATTCTGAATCAGAAACCTCAGCCGTGGAATCAGGGGGTGAGGAAAATCAAACTCTTGCCCCACAAGGTACTGAGTCCCAGCCACCATCTAAAGTAGCTGCTGAGACCAAAGATTCTGAGCCAGAAAGCCCAGCCATGGAATCAGGACGCGAAGAAGATCAATCTCCTGCGGAACAAAAGGGTGAGGAGAACCAGCTGGAGAATCCAGTTGAGGGGGTAAAGGATGTTGGTGAGTCTGCCCCACAAGAAACCCAAAAACAACCAGAACAAACGGCTCCATCTCCAGAGGTCAACCCAAGTCAAGGAAACGAACCAGCTCCAGCTGTTCAGCCTGAACCCTCAGCTCCCCAAGAGCAACCAATTGTCCCAAGTCCAGTAACGAAAGAAACAGTATTAGAGTATGAAACAACATATAAAGCTTCACCAGCTTTAAATTACAAAGAGCAACAAGTAGAAGTAGCAGGTGAAAATGGTAAGAAAGTGACAACTACTTCTTACAGTTTTGATGAAAGTACTGGGAAAATAGTAGAAAACACTTCAACAAAAATAGAAAAACATCCAGTAGATAGAGTTGTTAAGGTTGGAAATGTAGAAGAAACAACCTCAACAACCAAAAGAGGTGAACAGTTTGTTGCGGATGAGTCACTTGATAAAGGGGTTAAAGTAGTTAGAGAACAAGGTCAGGACGAAGAAACAACGACTATAAGTGTTTATAAAGTAAATTCGACGACAGGAGAATTAACTGATCCAGAAGTTTCAACAAAAGTAGCCAAAGCAATGCAAACGAAAATAACGGCAGTAGGAACAAAACCAACAGTTCAATCACAAGAAATTCCTTTTAAGACAATTTATAAAGCATCGTCAGATTTAAGTTACAATGTGCAACAAGAAGAAACACCAGGTGAAAAAGGGCGTACAGTATCAACTACAACATACACAGTAAATCAAGAAACAGGAGCTATCTCAGAAGAAACTACAACAGAAAACACTCCAGCTAAAGACAAAATAGTAAAAGTTGGAAATGTAGAAAAGATCGTGTCACCTATAAAAATCACTGAGTTGAGAAAAGATAACCCTGAACTTTCAAAAGGAAAAGAAGAGGTTGAAGATGCCGGTGAGCAAGGGGAAACAACCGTCACTAAAACTTATGAAGTTAATCCGGAGACAGGAGAATTAACAAATCCAACTGAGAAAACTGAAGTAACTAAAGCTATGCGCCAAAAAGTAATCTTGGTTGGTACTAAAGAAGACACTCAACTTCCTCAGACCAAAGTAGAGACCAAAGCTGTTCCTTATGAAACCATTTATGAAAAGAATGAGGCGTTAGACCACGGTATTACAAGAGTAAAAATTCCAGGTGTTGAGGGACAAGAACAAGCTACTACTACCTATACTAAAGATCAAGCAAGTGGAAATATTTCTGAGAATAAAACTGTCAAAATAGTAGCTAACAAAGTTGATCAAGTTGTGGAAGTTGGAACTAAACCGAGTGTTGAAACCACTGTCCTATCTCATAAAACGATTTACCAAGTGAATCCTGCTTTGGAATTCAGAAAAGAGGAGGTAGCGGTTGCAGGGCGTGATGGTTCGGCGGAAACTAGGACGACTTATCAACTAGACCAGGCAACAGGTCAGGTGACGGTATCTGACACCACTAGACAAGTAAATCCAGCAATCGATAAAGTGATTCAAGTTGGTAATGTGGAAAAAGTAATACAACCGATTGCTGTTACTGAGGAGCGAAGAGAGGATTCTTCGCTTGCTAAAAAGATGGAAAAGGTAGCCTCTGAAGGAGAAGTTGGTGAGAATACACTGACCAGAACCTACGCTATCAATGAACAAACTGGTGAATTGGTTAATCCTCGAGAAGTGAGTCAAATAACAAAACCAATGAAACCGAGAGTTGTTTTAGTTGGTAGTCAGGAGGATAAACCACACTTGCTTCCAGCTAATAGTGAGAGAGAAGATGCTGTGGATGTGTCTGCTCTTACCACAAGCGCGAGATCAGTAGATTTCTTAAATAACAGTAAACTAAAAGAACAGTTGGAGCCTGTCTATGATCCTCGAGATATTATAACAAGGAGAATTGCGCTCAGAAAAACACACCCAAATATCACTGACCAAGAGGTCAAAGATATGTTGCGCATAGAGTATCTTCAAAAACTGTCAATCCAAGAAAGCTTTGATCAGACGAAGAGGCAAGCTGAGTCAAGTTTCAAAAAGATTGCCTCGCATACATTAGGAATTATAGGAGATACCCCTGAAAATCGCAGCAAGGTCAAACAAGAGCTGGAGCAATACAAAGAGCAGATTTTGTTGGGACTGTCTTATATCAATCGTTTTTATAATATTCAATTTGGGGACACGAATATTCGTGATATTCTGGCCTTTAATCCAAGTTCATTTGGCAATAAGACAATGACAGCCTTGACTAGTTTGAAAAAATTAGGATCCATGTCTTATGAAGAGATGAAATTGACCAATAGTCCTCAAACATTTACAAAATATTTATCGACTATCACCGGTAAGGCTAGCTTGAAGGAATTTTTAGACAGCAATCGCCAACTCTTTACGTCAGATGATGCGGATACCTGGCTTAAAAAATCTAGCCAAGCTATGATTGTTGAAAAACCATCTAAGGAAAATCCTTCAGCGCATGTCGGGCTGTATAGCAAGTTGACAGCTGGGGAAAAGGATCCTCGTAAACAAGAGGCTAATATGGCTGCTATTTTGGGACTTTTGAATGTGAAAGAACCACATGTTTACGTGATTAGTAATATGGCGACGATTACTTACGGTAATATTGGTTCCTATATAGATACTTCTCTTGCCCAGTCTAATCCAACTAAGTATCAGGCTGAGCTTGCTAGAGTCAAGTCTTTAATTGAAAAGGCGGCTGTACAACAAGCCAACTATGTTGATACTCTTTATCGTATAACAAAACCAGAAAATCGTGATAAGTTGCTGACAAATCGCTTGATTATTGATACGATGAAGAAATATACAAGTAATCCGAATGCCCAGATTGATAGCACTTGGTCACCAGCTACTGGTAGTGGAGCTGATAAGGGGGTCGACCAATTTATGACTCCTATGAATTACTATTCTCCAGTAAGTAAGGTGGGAGCTGAGGCTAATGGATTAGGCGTCCGTTACTTTATAGATAGAGTTCTGGATGATAGAGGTTCAGCGACTTATTCTCATGAAATGACGCACTTACTAGATAGAACGGTCTTGTTTAATAATCACGGTCGTCGAGATGGTACAGCCGCAGAGTTTTATGCGCGTGGTATTTTTGAAAACTCCTATAATCCAGAAAAGGATACTTATTTCAATCTCAACTTTGTATATGATGAGAGTGATAAGGATGGATTTTACAATAAGACACCTGATCGATTTAAAACGGCAGAAGATTTGCAATCTTACATGAAGGGAAGTTTTGATGTCCTTTATACTCTAGATTATCTAGAAGCTGAGGCAACGAAAAATCTAACTGATGAAGAAAAAACCAAATATTTCAAGAAAATAGTTCCGATTAGTTCACCATTTAGAAGATGGATAGATTACCGTAATACAGCAGTTAAACCGACTCATAAGAGTGAGGAGATTCAAGCTCTGACCTTAGAAGATGCCAAAAACTTGACAGATATTGATAGTTTAATTGACAATCATATCCTGGTCAATCGTTATATCATTGCTGGCTTTAAGGATAAAGGTAAAATTGCACCAAATGGTTACTATACCGTTGATATGTTTGATACCATTTATGGTGTTAGTCAAAATGACTCTGGTATGAGTGGGGACATCACCTTTAGAAAACAAGCCTTTGAATTGATGGCTGCTTTGGGCTATTATGAAGGATTTGTTCCTTATGTTTCAAATCAATACAAGCACGAAGCAGAGTCTGAGAACAAGCCTCTATCTGATACTTACATTTTCAATAAAATTTTGAATGGTAAGAGCTATGCTGAGTTTAAAAAAGCACAGTTCAAGGAAAGAGTAGATAGGCTCAATCAATTGAAACCTTTGACAATCCAATATGAAGGTCAGCAAATAAGTCTGACAAGTCAGAAGTTAGGTGAATTGATGCAGAAAGCTGTTAAAGAGGAACTTGCTCAAATAAAAGCAGGAAACACAACAGCTCAGAAATTTATGTTTATTGAAACTCCAGTTCAAAAACTGAAAAAAGCGATTTATAAAGCTTATCTCAAAGATTCAGATGACTTTAGACAGTCGATTTACAATAGTTAAGACAAAAGGGACATCTCTCTGGAATGAACATTCAGAGAGGTGTTTTTTGCGCTCTTGTAAGGTTTGACCTTGTTTCTTGAAAATGACAGTTTATATGAACATGGAGTGATTTTCAGACTTTTCCACAAATTATAGAATCTTTTCTGAGGATTTAGGGAGTGATGGAGGAAGTCTTGAAAGCGCTTTTGTTTTGTGCTATAGTCAAGTATATCGATTCGTTTAAAGAGGCATGTTTGTATGAGAAGAGAAGAAGTTTTACGAAATCACTGGTTTTTTAGCCAAGAGGTGGGGAAGGAAGAGGCCTTGGCACCGGATTTTCAGAGGGAAAATTGGCAGGCTATTCAAGTGCCACATGACTGGAGTATTTACAATGATTTTGACCAATACTCGCCAGCGCAAAATGAGGGTGGTCAGTTAAACGGGGGTCAGGCTTGGTACCGGACGCAGTTTTACTTGGAAGAAGATGCTAGTCTTGTTTCGGTGCGTTTGCTCTTTGACGGGGTTTACATGAATGCCCAAGTCTATATTAACGGGCAAGTGCTGGGCTATTATCCCAATGGCTATACACCCTTTTCTTATGATATCTCTCCTTATCTAAGAAACGATGGGACAGCCAACCAGCTTGCGGTTTTTGTGGGAAATCAGCAACCTAGCAGTCGTTGGTATTCGGGCAGTGGTGTTTACCGAGAAGTAAAATTATTGATTAGAGATTTGGTGCATCTGGATTTATATGGGATTAAGATAGAAAGTTCCAAGCTCAAGGAACAAAGAGATGGATGGGTGGAAACTCAGCTTGAAAGTAAGGTTTCAAATGATGGGCCTCAGTCTGTGTCGGTATATTTAGAACAGAGTATCTGGTATGATGGGCAGCAGCTGTCAGACTGGCAGGAGACAGACTCTCTAGTGATTGAGTCTGGGGACAAATATTCTTTCCAACAAGCCATATCAATTTTTCAACCTTTGCTTTGGGATATTGATTCCCCTCACCTTTACCAATTGAAGACTCGTCTTTACAAAAATGGCATTTTGGTTGATGAAGAAGAGGAGACTTTTGGTTACCGTTATATGGATTGGCAAGCGGATAAGGGTTTCTTTCTAAATGGCCACTGGTTGAAGATTCATGGGGTGTGTTTGCACCATGACTACGGAGCGCTGGGAGCTGTGGAAAACAGGTCAGCTGCTGAGAGACGCTTGCGCCAGATGAAGGAAATGGGTGTCAATGCAATCCGAATCACCCATAATCCAGCTAGTAGCATTTTGCTGGATCTAGCTGCCAAAATGGGCTTACTCATCCAAGAAGAAGCCTTTGATACCTGGTATGGAGGCAAGAAAGAATATGACTATGGTCGCTTTTTTGAGGAAGAAGCGACTCATCCAGAAGCGAAAACAGGCGATTTCTGGTCAGATTACGATTTGCGCACCATGATTGAGCGTGGCAAGAACAATCCAGCGATTTTTATGTGGTCCTTGGGAAATGAAGTTAGTGAAGCAAATGGAGATGCTCATTCATTGAAGACTATCAAACGCTTGCTGGGAAGGGTTAAGGAAGTGGATGATAGCCGTTTTGTGACCATGGGAATGGACGAGTTTCGCTTTGGAGATGGGTCTGGAGGCCATGAAAAGATAGCCGATTTGCTGGATGTGGTAGGCTTGAATTACTCGGAAGACAATATTGATGGGATTCGCAAAAGACATCCTAAGTGGCGACTTTATGGATCTGAAACCTCATCGGCTACCCGAACGCGTGATAGCTATTTTCGCCCAGCTAAGGAATGGGTTGGGGATAATCGCCGCGTGCGGAATTTTGAACAGTCAGACTATGGAAATGATCGGGTTCCTTGGGGGAAGACGGCGACGGCTTCTTGGATAGCAGATAGAAATCGGCTAGACTATGCGGGGCAGTTTATCTGGACAGGAGTGGACTATATCGGTGAGCCAACTCCTTGGCACAACCAAAATGACACGCCTGTAAAGAGTTCCTATTTTGGGCTTGTGGACACAGCAGGGATTCCTAAAAATGACTATTATCTCTATCAAAGTCAGTGGTTGGACCTAGATCAGTATCCCATGGTTCATATCCTACCCCATTGGAATTGGGAAATCCACAAGAGTTATCAACAAGTTGTGGATAAGTATGGGGATATCCCTGTTCGAGTGTATTCAAATGCCCGTTCTGTAGAAGCTATTTCTCAATGGAAAATCCCAAGGTAGGAAGACCTTTCAGGAAAAATGGACTTCAGACGGTCGAAGATACCAGGAGGGACAAGGTTCTGACCAGCTCTATCTCGAATGGCCTTTGGCTTATCAACCGGGAGAATTGCGTGCTGTGGCCTATGACCGTCAAGGTCAGCTTGTGGCAGAAGATAGGGTGGTGACTGCAGGTAAGCCAGCCAAAATCGGGCTACATGCTGAGAAGACAAAACTGGAGCCAGATGGGCAAGACCTCCTCTATCTCTATTTTGATGTATTGGACAAGGATGGAAATTGGATGCCGACTGCTTCCAATCAGCTTCATTTTGAAATTGAAGGCCCTGCTCTTATTGTAGGTGTGGATAATGGTAGGCAGGCCAGTCGTGAACGTTACCAAGCCCAGAAAAATGGTCGGTTTAAGCGGAAAGCCTTTCATGGCAGAGGTGTCCTCTTAGTTCAGAGCTTGGAGCGGGTAGGTCAAGTGAGAGTAAAGGCCAGTGCCAGAGGGCTAGAGCCGGCAAGTTTCGATCTCTTAGTGGGAGAGGATTTGGCTTGCCAGTCAGTGAAAAATCAGCGCTTATTTGAGATTCGAGTGGACAAGCAGGCAGGATTACAAGAAGGGGATTCCCCAGCTATTGGACTTTATCCACAAACTGTGGATAACCTTGTGAACAAGGTGGGGAATAGTGAAGTGATTTGGGAGACGAGTGGTAGTGCCCACGCCATTATCAAGCAGGGAGTGCTTCATTGCTTGTCTGCAGGCGACTTGGTTATCAGTGCTATTTATCAAGGAAAGACCTATCAAATACATTTGCAGGTGGCAGAAAATAGCTCACTAGGGAAGCCAGTTTCTGTAAGACCACTTCGCTTGTATACAGATAGGGGGACTTATCCACAACTACCATCTTCCGTTTTAGTGGACTATGAGTTTGGCGGTGCAAAACGAGTCAAGGTTGTTTGGGAGGCAATAGCCGAAGAAGATATGGCAAGCTTTCATGAGTTTACGGTATCTGGTCAGCTAGAAGGGCTGAATTTAAAGGCTTCTGCTCAGGTTTGTGTCCAAGGGATTTGCGCTATTGAGCCTGAAAGGGTTTGGACGCTTGTCAAGGAAGCCCCACACCTACCAGACCGAGTTAAGCTAGTCTTATCAGATGGCAGACGAGATACGGCCAAGGTGACTTGGGATGAACTCGATCCTCAAGTCTATGCTCAGGTAGGAGAATGTATTCTTACAGGACAAGTAGCGGGCTGTGAGTTGCCAGCAACAGTCACCATTCATGTGACAGATGTCAGTGTAGATGGGGAAGTTATTTCCAATCAATGGACAGGATCTAACCTGCCTCTGGTCTTTGCTTCCCACTCAGAACCGAATCACCCAGCCTCTTACCTCAATGACAAGGTCATTGCTCGGAAGAAATCGACAGCCAATACTTGGATTACCAAGTCAGAGCAAGCCAATGTCGGCATTCTTTTTGGAGATGCAGGGATTTTAAAACCGCGATTTGTGGATAATGTGACCTTGTATTATGTCGAAAATCAAGACTACGTGGCGGTGGATCCTACCCATATCGATTATTATGTAGGGAATGAGCCTAGCTTGCCTCGGACTCCAAATCATTTGGACAAGGATTCTCTGCTCAAACAAGAGGAGAATTGGCGCCCTGTATCAGCTATCCGAAAAGTGTCAAGTGACAAGGATGAGGAGCTTCGTTTTGAATTTGACAAGGTGGAAACCTATGCCCTTCGTCTTCGATTTGAAAACTTGGCAAGCCCCCTAGCCTTAACAGAATTGCAAGTACATGCCAAAAAAGTAAAGAAAAATGTAGATAGGAAGTAGTATGGTGAGAGAAATAAAACCGCATGGGCCCTTGCCTAGTCAGGCCCAGCTAGCTTATTTAGAGGATGAACTAGCAGCCTTTATCCATTTTGGGCCTAATACCTTTTATGACCAGGAATGGGGGACAGGTCAGGAGGATCCTGAACACTTTAACCCGACACAGTTAGATGCGCGTGAGTGGATTCGCGTGCTCAAGGAAACGGGCTTTAAGAAGTTGATTTTGGTGGTCAAGCACCACGATGGCTTTGTCCTCTATCCGACGGCTCACACAGATTATTCGGTTAAGGTCAGTCCTTGGAGGAGAGGAAAGGGAGACTTGCTTCTTGAAGTATCCCAAGCTGCCACAGAGTTTGATATGGATATGGGGGTCTACCTATCACCGTGGGATGCCCATAGTCCCCTCTATCATGTGGACCGAGAAGCGGACTATAATGCCTATTATCTGGCACAGCTGAAGGAGATTTTATCAAATCCTGCCTATGGTAATGGAGGGAAATTTGCTGAGGTCTGGATGGATGGAGCCAGAGGAGAGGGCGCGCAAAAGGTCAGTTATGAATTTGAAAAATGGTTTGAAACCATTCGTGACCTGCAGGGCGACTGCTTGATTTTTTCAACAGAAGGCACCAGTATCCGATGGATTGGCAATGAAAGAGGATATGCAGGTGATCCCCTGTGGCAAAAGGTGAATCCTGATAAACTAGGAACAGAAGCAGAGCTGGACTATCTTCAGCACGGAGATCCCTCGGGCACGATTTTTTCAATCGGTGAGGCAGATGTTTCCATCCGGCCGGGCTGGTTTTACCATGAAGAGCAGGATCCTAAGTCACTTGAGGAGTTGGTCGAAATCTACTTTCACTCGGTGGGTCGGGGAACTCCACTCTTGCTTAATATTCCGCCGAATCAAGATGGGCTCTTTGATGCAAAGGATATTGAACGTCTCTATGAATTTGCGGCCTATCGCAATGAGCTCTATAAAGAAGATTTGGCTTTGGGAGCCAAGGTATCTGGTCCAGCTCTTTCCGCAGACTTTGCTTGTCATCATCTGACAGATGGCCTTGAGACTAGTTCTTGGGCAAGCGATGTAGACTTGCCCATCCAACTAGAACTAGACTTAGGGGCGCCTAAAACTTTCGATGTGCTTGAGTTAAGAGAAGATTTGAAGCTAGGGCAACGAATCGCTGCTTTTCATGTGCAAGTAGAGGTGGATGGTGTCTGGCAGGAGTTTGCCAGGGGCTTCACAGTTGGTCATAAGCGCCTTTTGCGAGGGCCGATAGTAGAGGCACAGAAGGTGCGCGTGATGATTACAGAGTCACAGGATTTACCTGTACTGACCAAGATTTCCCTCTATAAAACTCCTAGCTTATCAAAAAAAGAGGTTGTTCAGGGATTAGCATTTGCAGAAAAAAGCCTAGCTGTGGCAAAGGGAGAGACTCTTCATTTTAGGATTGAACGTAGCGAAAGTGACACTCCTTTGGAGGCTAAGATTTCGATTCAACCGGGGACAGGTGTCCATGGTGTCGTCTATCAGGACGAGATTCAAGTCCTTCAATTCCAAGCTGGGGAAAGCAAAAAAGATTTGACCATACCAACCCTGTATTTTGTTGCTGATAAGACCTTAGATTTCTATCTAAATCTGATTGTTAATGGACAGTTGGTTGATCAAGCTCATATTTTAGTTGAAACGAGATAAAATATCTTTACAATTCATTTCTTTTCCGAATAAATAGATAGTAGCAGTAAATCTAGTAAACCTAGATTTAAAACTATGGTATAATAAAAGGAGGAAATGGATGATTTTAAGACATCCGGGCATTAGCCCAACTAATGACTTGGTTGCTAAGAAAATTTTCAGCAACCCAGAAATCACTTGTCAGTTTATTCGCGATATGCTGGACTTGCCAGCTAAAAATGTGACCATTTTGGAGGGAAGCAACATTCACGTCTTGCCTTCCCTGCCGTACTCGGCACAGGATTTCTATACCAGTATAGATGTTTTAGCTGAACTAGATAATGGTACTCAAGTAATCATTGAGATTCAAGTCCATCATCAGAATTTTTTCATCAATCGCCTGTGGGCTTATCTGTGCAGTCAGGTCAATCAAAACCTAGAAAAAATCCGCCAGCAAGAAGGAAATACTCACCAGAGCTACAAACACATTGCACCAGTATACGCTATCGCAATTGTGGACAGCAATTACTTTTCAGATGACCTAGCTTTTCATAGTTTTAGTATGCGCGAGGATACGACAGGTGAGGTTTTAACCATCACCAATAATGGACAAGAAAATCATCTGGTTAAGATGGCGTTCTTGGAACTAAAAAAATACAGAGAAACCAGCAAAGACGAGGTTCGCAAGCCGTGGTTGGAGTTTTTTGGTAATAAGCCCTTTACTCAGGAACCCGAGCGAGCCATCAGCCAAGCAGATCAACTGCTGGACTACAAGAGCTGGTCCGAGGAGGACAGGGAGATGTTTAGTGAACAACGCAGACGCGAAGAACAAGCCTTGCTAGCGCAGGACTATGCCTTGGAACAAGCTGAAGAAAAAGGGTTGGAGAGAGGTCGTGCAGAAGGTCTTGAACGTGGTCGAGCTGAGGGGATTGAACAAGGCATCGAAAAAGGTTTAGAGCGTGGACTTGAACGTGGTCGAGCTGAGGGGATTGAACAAGGC
>NZ_VMMV01000038.1:0-73278 GCF_013277375.1 Streptococcus sp. 3613 | reverse complement strand
TAAATTGACAAGTGATTTCCGGATTACTGAAAATTTTCTTAGCGTCCAAATCATTGGTTGAGCTAATGCCCGGATGTCTTAGAATCATTCTTTCTCTCCTTTCATTATAGCACATTTTTAAATCTAGGTTTGATTATTCTATTTATTTATTCGAAAAAGAGAGGAAAATACAGTCAAGATATGGTCACAAATTTAAAATTTTATAGTGAAATGAAAAAATAAGAACAGGGCAAATCTATCAGGACAGTCAAATCTATTTCTAACAATGTTTTAAAAGTAGAGGTGTACTATTCTAGTTTCAATCTACTATACCATTATTTTCTCCGATTTCTTGATAGTTTATAAAAAAGCAGGCCATTAAAGCCTGCTTTACGATTGATTCTTATATACATTTCCTGTGAACAAGGAAAGGCATTTCTGATAACTTATTCTTCATCCATGCTCAAGACGCTGAGGAAGGCTTCTTGCGGGACTTCTACTGATCCGATGGCTTTCATACGCTTCTTACCAGCTTTTTGTTTTTCAAGGAGTTTACGTTTACGAGAAACGTCACCACCATAACATTTAGCAAGTACGTTCTTACGAAGGGCCTTGATATCAGTACGAGCGACAATCTTGTGTCCAATAGCCGCTTGGATGGGAACCTCAAATTGTTGGCGAGGGATGATTTTCTTGAGCTTATCAACGATGAGTTTCCCACGTTCGTAGGCAAAATCCTTGTGAACGATAAAGCTGAGGGCATCCACCTTGTCTCCGTTGAGAAGGATATCCATTTTCACCAGCTTAGATGGGCGATATTCTGACAATTCGTAGTCAAAGCTTGCATAACCACGTGTCGAAGACTTAAGTTTATCAAAGAAGTCAAAGACAATTTCAGCAAGAGGAATTTGATAGATAACATTGACACGGTTATCATCAATATAGTCCATAGTCACAAAGTCCCCACGCTTACGCTGAGCTAGCTCCATTACTGCTCCGACGAACTCCTGTGGTACCATGATTTGCGCCTTGACATAAGGCTCTTCAATGGTCGCAATCTTAGTTGGGTCTGGAAACTCAGATGGGTTGGACACATCCATAGACTCACCGTCGGTCAAATTAACTTTGTAAATAACAGACGGAGCTGTCATGATGAGGTCAATATTGAACTCACGCTCTAAACGTTCCTGGATAACATCCATATGGAGAAGTCCAAGAAATCCACAACGGAAACCAAATCCAAGTGCCTGAGATGTTTCTGGTTCAAACTGAAGACTAGCATCATTCAGTTGCAATTTTTCAAGGGCTTCACGCAGGTCATTGTACTTGTTTGACTCGATAGGATAGAGACCCGCAAAGACCATAGGATTCATCTGCTTGTAGCCATGTAATGGCTCTGTTGCAGGATTGGTTGCCAAGGTAACGGTATCCCCCACACGAGTATCCTGAACCGTCTTGATAGAAGCCGCAATATAACCAACATCACCAGTCGCAAGAAAATCACGACCAACTGCTTTGGGTGTAAAAATACCGACTTCGGTCACATCAAAGGTCTTGCCATTGCTCATAAGCTGAATCTTATCGCCAGGTTTAACCACTCCATCCATGACACGCACTTGGAGGATAACCCCACGGTAGGCATCGTAAACTGAGTCAAAAATCAAGGCCTTGAGTGGTGCCGTCACATCACCTGTTGGCGCTGGTACTTTTTCTACGATTTGCTCAAGAATTTCTTCAATCCCAATACCAGCCTTGGCAGATGCTAAGACTGCTTCACTGGCATCCAAACCAATGACATCTTCAATCTCCGTACGCACGCGCTCAGGGTCTGCAGCAGGCAGGTCAATTTTGTTAATAACAGGCATGATTTCCAAATCATTGTCCAAGGCCAGATAAACGTTGGCAAGAGTTTGAGCCTCAATCCCTTGGGCAGCATCAACCACCAAAATCGCCCCCTCACAGGCAGCGAGCGAACGTGAAACTTCATAGGTAAAGTCTACGTGTCCTGGTGTGTCAATCAAGTGAAAAATATAAGTTTCCCCATCTTTTGCAGTGTAATTGAGCTCGATGGCATTCAACTTAATGGTAATCCCACGTTCCCGCTCTAAATCCATACTATCCAAAAGTTGAGCTTGCATTTCACGACTGGAGACTGTCTCAGTTTTTTCCAAAATGCGGTCTGCTAGAGTTGATTTTCCGTGGTCAATATGGGCGATAATAGAGAAGTTACGGATCTTCTCCTGTCGTTTTTTCAATTCTTCTAAGTTCATGATTCTCTTCCTTTCAGGGTATCTATTTATTATAAATTGTTTTTGACATTTTGACAAGACCATCCCCTGCTAGGAGTACTAATCTTCAGCGACAAAGCCGTCATTCTCAATAAAGTGATGTTCTGTCATCCCTTGATCTGTAAAGACAATCCCGTGAAGGACACCACCATAGACAGCTCCTCCATCCATCCCAATCTTGCCATCTTCTGTAGTCCAAAGCTCAGCAGTACCTCGCTCTTGCTTTAACAAACCATAGACCGGTGTATGACCAAAGACAATGGTTTTTCCAGTATGATTTTCGGCTTCGTGGAATGGTTTTCTAAGCCATACTTTCTTGTAATCTGTAGTTTCATGCCAGTCGTCCAAGGTCAAATCAATACCTGCGTGAACGAAGATATACTTGTCTGTCTCTACCACAAATGGCATTTGACGAATAAATTTGACCAAGTCTGCCGCTTCAGTAGCAACACGCTTGGCATCCTCAATCCCGTCAACTGGGGCATCCAAGGGACGACCTAGGATAGAGTTAATAGTTGTATCACCACCATTACGACGATAGTGGTC
Source organism: Streptococcus sp. 3613 (assembly GCF_013277375.1). Lineage (NCBI taxonomy): Bacteria > Bacillati > Bacillota > Bacilli > Lactobacillales > Streptococcaceae > Streptococcus > Streptococcus sp. 3613. Next base: position 70,465 of record NZ_VMMV01000038.1, on the reverse strand, counting down.
ATAGCTTTCTTCTGGATCATCTAGCCATGTCAAAAACATATACTCGTGGTTTCCTGACAAACAGATAGCCCCTTGATTATCCACCAAGTCCTTGACCATTTCAAGGACACGGCGACTATCTTCACCACGGTCAATTAAATCCCCTAGAAAGAGCAACTGGGTCTGACCATCCCATGTTTTGAGAAGGTCTTCCAGCATCCCAGCTTTTCCGTGAACATCTCCAATTACATAATAGTCTGTCATCTTATTTCTCCCTGTTTCTCAACAATTCTCTGGCTTGCGTCAGGGCTGCTTCCGTCACATCATCACCTGCCAACATCTTAGCAACTTCTTCCACTCGCTCTTCAACCGTCAAGAGACGAACAGTCGAAACCGTTGAATGGTCATTACTAATCTTCTCAATAAAGAATTGATAATCCGCAATCGCAATCACTTGTGGCAAATGGGAAATAGCCAGAACCTGACCATGTTGGCCAATCTTGTGAATCTTCTGTGCAATGGCCTGAGCTACACGACCTGAAACTCCCGTATCCACCTCATCAAAGACAATACTTGTCTTGCCTTCTTTACGAGAAAAGGCAGACTTAATGGCTAGCATGAGACGAGATAATTCCCCGCCAGACGCAACCTTGACCAAGGGTTTAAAGTCTTCTCCAGGGTTGGTTGAAATATAAAACTCAACCATTTCATTGCCCTCACGGCTGAATTTGCCCTTGCTAAAACGAACCTGAAACTGGGCTTTTTCCATATAAAGGTCTTGCAGTTCTTGTTTAATCTCAGCTTCGAGCTGCTGAGCCAAGTCATGACGAGCAGAGGCAAGTTGACCTGCCAAATTGACAAGACTGACTTCCAACTTCTTGAGCTCTGCTTCCATGTCCTCAGATGAAAGGTTATTGCCTGTCAAGAGATTGTATTCTTCCCTAATCTTGGCAAAATAAAGCAAGACATCGTCTACAGTCCCACCATACTTGCGGGTAATAGTATGAAGGAGGTCCAAACGATTCTCAACCTGCATGAGACGATTGCCGTCAAAATCAAGGTCCTCAATAATAGCTTCCAGACGTTTGCTAATGTCTTCTAAGACATAGTAGGTCTCAGACAGTGAGCTTGAAATTTCACGGTATTCAGGGTCGTACTCTTCGACACTTTCCATGTCATTCATAGCTGAACGAACATTGGCCAGACTTGAAAAGTCTTCATTGTCCAACATACTGTAGGCATTGGTCAGTGTATCCGCAATATTTTTATGGTTGAGCAGTTTATCACGCTCTTGATTGAGAGCCAAATCTTCTCCAGCCTGCAAGTTTGCTGCCTCAATCTCTGCCATTTGAAATTCCAACATTTCGATACGTGCCTTGTGTTCCTGTTGGTTTTTCTTGACTTCCAGAACCTGCTTGCGCATTTTTCGATAGGCATCAAAACTTGTTTGATAGGTTTCTTTTAAGTCCCAAAAAGCTACGTCGCCAAATTCATCCAACATCTGGATATGCAGTTGGGGACGCATTAACTCCTCTTGGTCATGTTGACCATGTATATCCACCAGATGTTGTCCAATAGCACGCAAAACAGACAGATTAACCATCTGGCCATTGACACGACTAATACTCCGACCATTTTGCAAGATTTCCCGACGGATGATAATTTCATCACCTAATTCTAAACCTTGCTCATCAAAAATTTCCTGTAAAAGACGACTATTCTCAACTGAGAAAAGCCCCTCAATCTCTGCCTTTGGTGCACCATGACGAATAACATCTGTCGTCGCACGAGCTCCCAACATCATATTCATGGCATCAATGATAATCGACTTCCCTGCGCCTGTTTCACCAGTCAGGACTGTCATGCCCTTTTCAAAATGGAGGGAAATAGCCTCAATAATGGCAAAGTTTTTTATCGAAATTTCAAGTAACATATAGACCTACCATTTTTTTACTTGTTCAAAGATTTCCTCAGCTAGACTTTCACTTCTGGCCATGACTAAAATCGAACTATCATCAGCCAAACAGCTGAAAATCTTATCCGCAAAAGTCTCAATTAACTGAGCTTTTACAAAAGCTGTATTTCCTGGAATAACTTGGAGATTGATCATCTTGTCCATCAATTGAGCCGATTCGATATTATATTCAGCTAGTTGCAAACTTTTTACGATTGATTTTGGCAATTCATAGACATAGGTGTTGTCTCTCAAAGGAATTTTGACAATGCCTAGCTCTTTGATATCCCGTGATACCGTTGCCTGAGTGGCAGTGATGCCTGCCTCTTTCAAATGTTCTACAATTTCTTCTTGTGTACCGATTTGATAATCTGTCACAAATCGTCTAATTTTTTCAAGTCTCTCTTTTTTATTCATTTTTAAATTGACTATGCGCCCTCTCTACTACTTCTTCAATCTCAGCAAGAACCTGATTGCTTGCTGACTCTTCTTTTTTCAAATATGCTAAAAATTCAATATTTCCATGACCACCTTGGATGGGAGAAAAGTCCAAACCAAGAACTGAAAAGCCTTCCTCTACTGCCATAGCTGTGGCAGATTCAAGGACATGTTGATGAACCTTAGCATCACGAATGATTCCATTTTTCCCAATCTGCTCACGACCTGCCTCAAACTGAGGTTTAACCAGAGCCACGACCTGCCCTTGATCTGTCAAGACTCGGTGCAAGGCCGGCAGAATCAGACTAAGGGAAATGAAACTCACATCAATACTGGCAAAGCTCGGCTCCTGCTCGAAATCGGTCTTTTCAGCATAGCGGAAATTAAACTGCTCCATGCTGACAACTCGTGGGTCTTGGCGTAATTTCCAAGCCAACTGATTGGTACCAACATCGACTGCAAAGACCAACTCGGCACCATTTTGCAACATAACATCGGTAAAACCTCCAGTAGAGGCACCGATATCAATCGTTGTAGCTCCTTCCACTGACAAATCAAAGACCTGCAAGGCCTTTTCCAGTTTCAAGCCACCACGACTGACATACTTGAGTTTTTCACCCTTGAGTTTTAGCTCGGTGTCATCTGGAATTTTCTCTCCTGGCTTGTCAAACCGTTCTCCATTAAGGACTGCTAGGACTAGACCAGCCATGACACCGCGCTTGGCCTGCTCTCTCGTTTCAAACAAGCCCTGTTTATAAGCTAGTACATCCACTCTTTCCTTAGCCATTGATTCTCAAACTTTCTACTACACTTACAATCGATTTCATCTCAAAAGGAACCTGCTGGGCAATTTCTTCTAATTTGGTATTAGCTTGATCCAAAGTTTGGTTACAAAAGGCAATAGCCTCTTCCAAGCCCAACAAGGCAGGATAGGTTGACTTTTCAGCCTGTAGGTCCTTTAGTGGTGTCTTGCCGATTTCCTCAAAACTAGCTGTCACATCCAGTACATCATCTCGAATTTGAAAAGCAAGCCCAATCAATTCACCCACAGTTTTCAGCTTTGCCTGCATTTCAGGTGACAATTCTGCTAGGATAGCAGCTGCTTGGAAGGGATAGGCTAGTAGTTTTCCAGTCTTATTAGCATGAATGGTCTGGAGTTCTTCCAAAGACAAATGCTGGTGTTCGCCTTCCATATCCAAAACCTGGCCTGCTACCATACCCAGACTTCCTGAAGCAAGCGATAAGTTGGCAATCAAGTCTACCTTAATCTGACTTGGCAAATCTGCCTGCGCTATCAAGGCGTAAGGATCTAGGAACAAGGCATCTCCTGCCAAAATGGCCATAGCTTCACCGAATTTTTTATGGTTTGTCAATCGTCCCCGACGGTAATCATCATCATCCATAGCAGGAAGGTCATCGTGAATCAAACTCCCTGTATGAATCATTTCCAAGGCCGCAGCCACCTGTGCATGTGCTGGTTTAATAGCCACCTGCAAGGCTTCCAGAACTTCTAACAAGAGAAAAGGCCGAATACGCTTGCCACCAGCATGAATGGAATAGAGAACAGACTCTCGCAAACTAGAGGCAAACTGCTGGCCTCCATAAAAGTCTTCCAAGGCTGACTCGACAAGAGCTAATTTTTCTTGCTTTTTCATTCAAAATCACTTTCTGTTCCGTCTTCTTGCATGACCTTGACCAAGGTCTTTTCAGCCTTGTCCAGCGTCGCTTGGAGTTCTTTTGACAAGACCATGCCCTTTTGAAAGGCAGCAATCGCATCTTCCAGAGCAATTTCACCATTTTCCAAACTTTGGACAATGGTCTCCAGTTCTGCTAGATTTTCCTCAAATTTCTTTTGTTTTGACATCTTTAACCTCTAATTCTACTTGACCATCTCGCATCAAAAGCGTTACTTGGTCTTTTTTCTTCAAACTCTCAACCGAATCTACAACGGACTCTTCTTTTTTGACAATAGCATAACCACGCGCCACGATTCGACTGGTATCCAACATGAGCAGGGCTTCTGAAAGTCTCTTGACTTCAGCAACCCTGGCATCATAAACCAGCGCCATTTGGCTACGGAGGAGCTTGTCCAACTGGCCTAGACGGTCTTGATAGCGTTGGATTTTGGTAACAGGTGATAATTGAACCAGTTGATGCGTCCTTGCTTGGACTAATTGCTTGTTATCAGAAATCCGTGTTCGCAAACTTTGTTTCAAACGCAATTGCAGTTGATCCAAGCGTTGCATATAGCCATCATACAAACGTTCTGGTTGTCTAAAGATAACAGACTGACTGCATTTTTTCAAAGCTTCTTGTTTCTTAGATAGGACATTTCGGACTGCCGTTGCCATCCGTTTTTCCTGATTTTGCAAATGAGCTAATAGATCCAACTTGGTCACAGGTGTTGCTAGTTCAGCAGCAGCTGTTGGTGTCGCAGCCCGTCGATCTGCCACAAAATCTGCCAAGGTCACATCCGTCTCATGCCCCACACTAGAAATAACTGGCAAACGAGATTCAAAAATAGCTCGTACCACAATTTCTTCGTTAAAGGCCCAGAGATCCTCTATGGAACCACCACCACGACCAATAATGAGTAAATCCAAATCGTCCCCTTGATTAGCACGCGCAATATTTCTAGCAATTTCCTCGGCAGAGCCTTCACCTTGCACCTTAGTCGGATAAAGTAGGATATCGACACCTGGAAAGCGCCTGCTGACGGTCGTGATAATATCTCGAATCACGGCTCCACTGCGACTGGTTACCACACCAATTCTCTTAGAAAATTGGGGCAGAGCTTGCTTGAAACGTTCTTGAAACAGGCCTTCTTCTGTCAATTTTTTCTTGAGTTGTTCAAACTGAATCGCAAGCGCCCCAACCCCATCAGGCTCAGCCTTTTCAATGATGATGGAGTAGCTACCACTTGGTTCATAGACCTGCACACGCCCAATCACATTGATTTTCATTCCTTCTTCTAGGTCGAAACCTAATTTCTGATAAATCCCAGACCAGATGGTCGCTTGAATAACTGCATGGTCATCTTTTAGGGAGAAATATTGGTGAGTAGGTCGTTTACGAAAGTTGGAAACTTGACCAGTTAAATAGACCCGCTCCAAGTATGGGTCTTTATCGAATTTCATTTTCAGATACTTGGTCAAAGTTGTTACCGATAAATACTTTTCCATCTCCACCTACTATTCATTTTCTTGCTCTTTCATGGGTATTATTATACCAAAAATATGCCTAAAAATCTCCATTTATGTACCATTATGAGGGAAAAATAGAAAAAGGAGGCAAGGCCTCCAATTCTGTTTATTTACTATTTCGAGCTTCTTCCAAAATCTTTGCAATCTTGGTCGTCAACAGGTCGATAGCTACTGTATTGCTGACTCCCTCAGGAATGACGATATCAGCATAACGCTTAGTCGGCTCGATAAACTGATGGTACATGGGTTTAACCACACCTAGATACTGGTCAATAACGCTATCAAGGCTACGGCCACGTTCTTCCATATCACGCTTGATACGACGAATAATACGCACATCGTCATCCGTATCCACAAAAATCTTGATATCCATCAAATCGCGCAGACGCTTGTCCTCCAAGACCAAAATCCCCTCAACGATAAAGACATCTTGAGGCTCTTGACGATAGGTCTTGCTGCTCCGTGTATGTTCAGTATAGTCATAAGTCGGAATGTCCACCGGACGCCCTGCCAACAATTCCTTCATCTGCTCAATCATCAAGTCTGTATCAAAGGCAAATGGATGGTCATAGTTGGTTTTGATACGCTCTTCAAAGGTCAAATGAGACTGATCCTTGTAGTATGAATCATGCTCAATCATGGAAATCTTTTCATCAGGAAAATGCGATAAAATGGCTCTTGAAACACTGGTTTTACCACCACCAGAACCACCTGTCACTCCAATAATGATTGGTCTATTTTGCATGCTATCCTCCGTTATTTTATCCGTCGTCTATTCTATCACATTTTTTACAAAATTTATAGTCTCATCAGCAAAAAACACCAGAGTCTTCCCTCTGATGTTCGATAGTTTTAACGAAAGCCCTGTAGGGTTTGAGCAAGCATCTGCAAGAAAGCCAGTCTCCCTCTTTCCTGGCTAGGAGCTTTGGCAATCCATAAACCAAAATCAATGACAGACTTAGGTGCCTGGTAATGATGCGTCATGAGGTAAAGCGACAACCCTTGACTCAAATTGGCCATGACCGATTGGTATTTTTCATTTCTGTCTAAATTTTGTATAGCAAGACGAAACAGGTGACTCAACTCACTATTTTCATTTATTTCTTTTTGTTGAAGAAGTTGCTCCACCCTTTCTCGAAACTCATTTTGCATCATGGAATTATCACACCAAATCCTGGTCTAGGTGCCCATGGACCATAATTAATCCAGCCATTGACTATTACACTTCCCGTGTACCCCCAAAACTCTCCATGATTGATACTGCATTTTGCTCGACCTTTAACGTCTACACAATATACTCCTGGGCCTAAGTTCCCACCAGAACCTGTAATGGACTCTAAATATTTATCTGAAAGAATTTTAAATTGCTTCATTTCACACCTCTAAATTTCTATATAGATTATTTGAGTATCTACAACTCGCAACAATTGGAATATTATAATTCCCAACCCCATTCTACTATTAGTATGGGGTTTTATCAAGCAATTGTTATCTATCACCCGATTTTTATTCCTAAAGGATCTAGCTAAAAACCTTCCTTGGCTTGTAGAGTTTGTCCCGTTTTTCTAGAATGGCTAACAATTTATCATCTTCAAAGGCAGCCAGTTCTTTGTCCGTTTGGTCTAGCTCAATAAAACGACCAAAGCGAACTTCTGTAGCTTCTTCTGGACTTAGGAAAACTTTGACAAGATCACCTGTCCCAATCTCTAAAGGATGGAGAAAATCTAATTGCCCAGCCTCTACTTTTTCAGCAATTTCCTCCAAGGTCAGTGCGTCTTCTAATTGTAAGCCAGCAGCACTAGTACGAGTCAAATGGGACATATGAGCCGCATAACCAAGCTTTTCACCCAAATCAACTGACAAAGTACGGATGTAAGTCCCTTTACTGCATTTTACACGAAAAGTAAAGCGTGCAAGGTAATCATCATAAGAAATCGGACTTGTTCGATCAAATTGATAAATGGTCACCTGACGTTCTGGACGCTCCACTTCCTGACCAGCACGCGCATACTCATAGAGCTTGCGACCATTAACCTTAACTGCCGAGTACATAGGCGGAATCTGACTAATAGGTCCAGTCAAGCTCGCAATCGCTTCATCAACAAGCTTTTCATCCAATTGCGATAAAACAGGTGTCTCTGCGACCACTTCCCCACTGGCATCCTCAGTCGTCGTGGAATAACCCAGAGTGATTTCCCCCTCATAGACCTTGCCCTCGTCCTGCATAAACTCGACCATGCGGGTCGCCTTGCCAACCGCAATGGGCAAAACGCCCACTACATCTGGATCCAAGGTCCCACCATGACCAATTTTCTTGGTTCCCAAAATCTTACGCAGTTTAAAAACCGCATCATGCGAGGTCATCCCCGCTTCTTTTTTTAAGTTGATAATACCGTTCATTTTTGCTTTCTCACTCCCCCTTCAATGCTTCAAATTTCGCTTTCATGGTTGGATTTTTCCGGGTCAATTTTTTAACAGAGACATCTTCCAATTTGTTGTTAGCTAAACGGAGTTGGTTTTCAGATGTGGTCAGGAATTTCTTAACCTCTTCCATGCGTTTGATGGCCTTGTCGATTTCATCAATAGCTTTTCCAAAGTTGGTCGAAGCTGAATTATAGTTCTTAGCAAAAGCTAGTTTAAAAGCATCCAAGTCTTCCTCAAAATGTGTAATGTCGATATTTTGCTCGCGAACAAGCGCTAACTCCTGCTTGTATTTTAAAGAATTAAGAGCCGCATTACGTAAGAGCCCAATCAACTGAATAAAGAATTGAGGACGAACCACATACATCTTTTCATACTCGTGACTGACGTCAACAATCCCTGTGTTAAAGTAGTCATTATCAGCCTCAAGCATGGTCACCAAAACGGCATACTCACAGTTCTTCTCCCGACGGTCCTTGTCCAATTCCTTGTAAAAATCTGCATTCTTGTGCTTCTTCTCCGTTCCGTCAGCTTCATTCTTCATCTCAAACATGATGGAGATAATCTCTACCCCATTTTCATCACACTCACGGAAGATGAAGTCTCCCTTAGACCCACGCGCAGAGACCTTGTTATCCTTCTCAAAGTAGGCATTTGGAAAGGCGAAACTACGGACCTTGTTAAACTCACTCTCTGCATACTGTTCCAGACTTTCCCCGATCGCTTTTGTAGATTGCTGGGCTTTGAAATTCTTATAGAACTCGACTTGTTCACTAGCTGCTTTAAGCTGGGCTTCATAGTTTTGCTTAACAGAAGCCAAAGACAACTCATTTTCCTTTTCTTGCAAGAGGAGCTGATTTTTGACCTGATCACGTTCTTTTTCTAGGTCAGAAAGGGTCTTTTGCAGTTGATTTTCATGCTCTAAACGCAAGGTGGCCAATTGGTTCTCCAAAGCCTGTACTTCCTTGTCCTTAGCCAAGAGGGCCTGATGGCTTGTCTCTTCAACTTCTTTCTTGGCCAATTCTTTTTCTGTATCAAAGTTTTGGATCTGACTCTGTAATTGCGCAATTTCTTGATCCTTCTGAGCCAGTTTAGTCTGTTGCTCATTCATAGCCTTTTGCTCAGCCAAGGCCAGTTCTTGCCTCATCCTATCGTGTAGTTCCTTATCAAACTCTGCCGTTCTCACTTGGGACAAAAGTTCAGCATACTGGCTTTCATTTACTGTAAAGACTTCCCCACAGTTGGGACATTTGATTTCGTTCATATCGTTCCTCTTTCTAGACTTCTTTATCCATTATATCATGCCTGAAGGAAAATCAAAAACAGCGAGTCGAAACCCACTGTTTATCTTCTTTTACTTTAAATTTTCTCCAAGGCCAAGCGCAAGTCTTCAATCAAATCATCTACATTTTCAAGTCCGATTGACAAACGAATTTGGTTTGGTGTGACACCTGCCGCTTCTAGGTCTTTTTCTGACAATTGACCGTGAGTGGTTGTTGCTGGATGGACAACAAGCGATTTAGCATCTGCCACATTTGCAAGATCAGAGAAGATTTCTAAATGATCAATGACCTTGCGTGCTTCTGCCTCCCCACCTTTGACATGGAAGGTAAAGATGGAGCCGACACCTTTTGGCAAGTATAGTAGATTGAAACTAGAATAGTACACCTCTACTTCTAAAACATTGTTAGAAATCGATTTGACTGTCCTGATCGATTCGTCCTATTCTTATTTCATTTTACTATATTTTTATGAAAATCTTAAAAAAATCAGTGAAATTCTGGATTTCACTGATTTGTATTAATAAAATTGTTTATATGGTTGATTGAAAGCTGTTAGGATTTCATCAGATGTTTGTGAATAATCTTTTGTTTCTTTCAAATCACCTTTGACAATAATACGTTCTGTAGCAGCAAGGTCTTCACAGGTTACTAATGTGATTTCATTGACCCCTTCTCTATCATCAACTTCATCAACACGATCCGGTGTCACACGTTTGACTTCACGTATTTCATAAGTATAAACTTTATTTTTATCGGTTAGATAAATCTTCATGCCATTTTTAGCATTATCTAAAGGAGAAAATAACATTTTATTAGCATTATCAACACCAAAGATATGGTGACTAGCTAGACTATAATTTCCTTCCCCCATTACTTGCTCGCGTTTCATTGTACCAGCTCCGTAGAAGAGATTAACATTATCAAGTCCTTTAAAAATCGGCAAATTCATTTCCAATTCAGGAATTGCAATTCCCCCAATAACTGGTAATTTTTGAGCATCCCATTGAGAAGTTAGAACAGCTTCCGAAGAGATAGCTTTGACAGAATCAAAGTCAAAATTGCCTTCTGTATCCTGATTTTCTTCTAATTTTTCTTTTGATACCTGGCTAACTTGATACTTATTGGTATTCCAGACTATGAAAATATTTCGAATTTGCGCATTAAAAATCAAAGCCAGTGACAGTAATATCAGAAATCCTGCTAGGATATTTGTCAGCAGATTTTTTCGCTTGTTTTTCTTTTTATTATTTTTATGAGACATTATTCTTCACCTTCTGTTTCATTTTCTGTCCCAACCTCTTCTTTTTCTGCCACCGCAACCGTTGTGAAAGTCACTATCTGAGCATCTTGATCCAGGCGCATTACTTTAACTCCCATAGTTGCACGTCCTGTTTGTGAAATATTGGCAAGATTGGTTCGAATCATGACACCTGTATCAGTGATAATCATCAAATCCTCATCCCCTTGAACAGTCATAAGACCGGCCAGCAAGCCATTTTTTTCGGTAATTTTAGCTGTCTGCATTCCCTTACCACCACGACCTTTTGTTGGGTATTCAGTAGCGACTGTACGCTTACCATATCCTTTTTCTGTGATAATAAGAACCTCATCTTGATCAGTAATCAAGCTGGCACCAACAACTGTGTCTCCTTCACGAAGGTTAACACCTTTCACACCAGTGGCGATACGACTCATACCACGAACGGCTGATTGATTAAAGCGAACTGCATAACCAAACTTGGTACCAATGATAATATCCATATCTCCTTCCGCCAACAAGACATTGATTAACTCATCTTCATCCTTTAAATTCAGCGCTTTGAGACCATTTTGACGAATATTGGCAAATTCCTTAACACTGGTTCTCTTCACAATACCGTGACGGGTTGTAAAGAAGAGATAAGCATCATCACTGCGATCAGACTCAACATTGATAACCGTCTGAATATTTTCGTCTTCATCCAATTTCAAGAGATTGACTACTGGTAGCCCTTTGGCAGTCCGACCATACTCAGGAATTTCATAACCTTTCAAACGATAAACTCGTCCTTTATTTGTGAAGAAGAGCAGATAATCATGGGTGCTAGTTGACACTAACTCACGAACAAAGTCATCATCTTTCACTCCTGTTCCTTGGACACCACGACCTCCACGTTTTTGAGCAGTAAATTCAGCTTGGTCCAGACGTTTAATGTATCCTTTGTTAGAAAGGGTAATTAAGACATCCGATTCTTCAATCAAGTCCTCATCCTCGAGACTCAAGACCTGTCCAACCATCAACTCTGTACGGCGTTTATCGGAAAATTTACGTTTAACTTCATCCAATTCGTCTTTGATGATTTGAGAAACACGTTCAGGCTTAGCAAGAATATCCGCTAAGTCCGCAATCAGAGCCAAGAGGTCATCATACTCAGATTGAATCTTATCGCGTTCCAAACCTGTCAAACGACGAAGACGCATGTCTAGGATGGCCTGACTTTGACGTTCAGAAAGCTTAAACTTACTCATCAACTCATCTTGTGCTTCCGCATCCGTTTCACTAGCACGGATGATACGAATCACTTCGTCGATATGGTCTAGCGCAATCAAGAGACCTTCTAAGATATGAGCGCGCGCTTCCGCTTTTTCCTTATCAAAACGTGTACGACGAACAACCACTTCTTTTTGGTGCTCGATATAAGCATCCAAAATCTGACGAAGAGACAAAATTTTCGGTATACCATTTTGGATAGCCAGCATATTGAAACCAAAATTGGTTTGCATTTGGGTCATTTTGAAGAGGTTATTGAGAATAACATTGGCTGAGGCGTCGCGCTTGACTTCAATAACAAATCGAACACCTTCACGGTTTGACTCATCACGTACTGCTGTGATACCCTCAATGCGTTTTTCCTGAACCAAGCGAACAATATGCTCATGCACCTTGGTTTTATTGACCATGTAAGGAAATTCTGTTACAACGATGCGCTCACGACCAGTCTTAGTCGTTTCAATCTCTGTACGAGAACGTAGGACAATCGAACCTTTACCTGTTTCATAAGCCTTATGGATACCTGATTTCCCCATGACAAGAGCACCAGTTGGAAAATCTGGTCCAGGCAAGACTTCCATCAAGTCCTTGGTAGTCACTTCAGGATTATCCATGACCAACTTCACTGCATCAATGGTTTCACCCAGATTATGAGGTGGAATATTGGTTGCCATCCCAACCGCGATACCAGTTGCTCCATTAACCAAAAGGTTTGGAAAACGCGCTGGCAAGACCAAGGGTTCCCGTTCGTTGGCATCATAGTTATCAACGAAATCAACTGTATTTTTGTTGATATCACGAAGCATTTCCAGAGCAATCTTGCTCATACGTGCCTCGGTATAACGTTGAGCGGCAGCACTATCTCCATCCATGGAACCAAAATTCCCATGACCATCTACAAGCATGTAACGGTAGCTCCACCATTGAGCCATACGGACCATGGCTTCATAGATAGAGGAATCCCCGTGTGGGTGGTATTTACCCATGACATCCCCTGTAATACGAGCAGATTTTTTATGGGGTTTGTCTGGAGTAACACCCAATTCATTCATTCCGTAGAGAATGCGACGGTGAACAGGTTTTAAGCCATCTCGAACATCAGGAAGAGCTCGCGCTACGATAACACTCATGGCGTAGTCGATAAAGCTAGCCTTCATCTCCTTTGTCAGATTGACATTCACTAAATTTTTATCCTGCATTAATAAATGCCTCATTTCACAATTAGTAAGTAACAACATTATACCATAAATTCCCATCTATTTCAGCCTCTAAACCACTAAAACGTTTACATAGAGAACTATACGGCATATTCGTGACAAAGTTTTTTAAAAGTGATAGAATGAAGTTGTCTAGGGAAAATCCCCTAATAAAATTAAGGAGATGTTTAGAACAATGACTTCAACTAAACAACACAAAAAAGTTATCCTTGTCGGTGATGGTGCTGTAGGTTCATCTTACGCTTTTGCACTTGTTAACCAAGGAATTGCACAAGAGCTTGGAATTATCGAAATTCCACAATTGCATGAAAAAGCTGTTGGTGATGCGCTTGACCTTAGTCACGCCCTTGCCTTCACTTCACCTAAAAAAATCTATGCAGCTCAATACTCTGACTGTGCAGACGCTGACCTTGTTGTGATCACTGCAGGTGCGCCTCAAAAACCAGGTGAAACTCGTCTTGACCTTGTAGGTAAAAACCTTGCTATCAACAAATCAATCGTAACTCAAGTTGTTGAATCAGGTTTCAAAGGTATCTTCCTTGTTGCTGCTAACCCAGTTGACGTTTTGACTTACTCAACTTGGAAATTCTCTGGTTTCCCTAAAGAACGCGTTATCGGTTCAGGTACTTCACTTGACTCAGCTCGTTTCCGTCAAGCCCTTGCTGAAAAAATCGGTGTTGACGCTCGTTCAGTTCACGCCTATATCATGGGTGAACACGGTGACTCTGAGTTTGCCGTTTGGTCACATGCTAACGTTGCCGGTGTAAAATTGGAACAATGGTTGCAAGCTAACCGTGACTTGAATGAAGCTGACCTTGTAGAACTCTTCATTTCTGTTCGCGACGCTGCATACTCAATCATTAACAAGAAAGGTGCTACATACTACGGTATCGCTGTAGCCCTCGCTCGTATCACTAAAGCAATCCTTGACGATGAAAACGCAGTACTTCCACTTTCCGTATTCCAAGAAGGTCAATACGGAATTGAGAACGTCTTTATCGGTCAACCAGCTATCGTTGGAGCACACGGTATCGTTCGTCCAGTAAACATTCCATTGAACGATGCAGAAACTCAAAAAATGCAAGCATCTGCTAAAGAATTGCAAGCTATTATTGACGAAGCATGGAAAAATCCAGAATTCTAAGAAGCTTCTAAAAATTAATTTAACTATAGACAACTCCTTGAATCATCAGGGAGTTGTTTTTTTCTGTATTATAGTAGGTTGAAGTTGAAATAGCACCCTATCACTCTAAAACGTTGTTATAAAATGCTTTAAATTCCTAATTGATTTGTTCATATCTTATTTCAATCCATTATACATCTTCCCACAATAAAACGCATAATATCAAGGATTGTCAATACCTTATCTTATGCGTTTTTTCTGATTTCAAAGAATTTTGACTCAGCCTTCTTTTTAATTATTTTCAAAATAGGAATCAACCAACTTTTGAATGCGCCCTTCTTTAGCCGCTGGAATGGTATCTGCTAAAACAAAATTCTTCCTACTGATATCTTTAGAAAGATTGCCAAATATAAAATTAGTGGAAATGTTATAGATAATCTCAGACGGAGCAAATCCATAAACTTGGTTTTCTAAGATATGTTTTAAGCGTTCTTCAGAATTTGGAAATGCATCTTTCAAACCTTCGCTATTATATAGTCGCTTAACAAGTTCAGCAATATAGAGACCAGACTTCATGTACAAATCAATAAATGTCTTAAATGGATCATCAAATATTCCTGGATTTTCTTTTTCCAAATCATCCACCATCCTTTTCACTACCCGTTTAGGAGTGAAAATCTGATTGGTTTTCTGTGGTGGAATATAGTCAAAAATATCTTCTTTTTGGTCTTTAAAATAATCCGCCAACTCCTTTTTCTTGCGAAGAAATTCTTGAATAGCTTCGTCAAATGTTGCTTTATCAAAGAGATGTCCTGCAAAATCTTGTCCTCCATCTCTCAAATAACGAAATTGATCAATCGTAATACCAGTCACCTCAAAGAAGACTTGCTCAGGAACAAAGGTATCAAAATTATCAAGTGTTAGAGATTGATTGCCATAAGCCATAATAAAACTTGGGATGGTTCGTGCAAATCCACGAAGATGGTCACGAATCTCATCTTGAGCTGATTGTTTCAACTGCTCAACACGTTTTCTCTCAACCTGTTCGATAAACTTCTCAGGCATTTTTTCCACTTCTTTTTTGAGTGTTTGCTCTAGTTTTTCTTTGTGAATGAGCTTATTTTCTTCTAAACGTTTATCCAAATCTTCTTGAATCTTATCCTTTTGCTCCTTATCATCTGCTTCTTTAATTTGTTGCTGCAATTCTTGCTTGATACGAGCTTCAGAAATTTTTCTTTCAATGTCATTTTTTCGAATTTCATTATCAAATGTTGCTGTAATTTGCTTCTTGATTTGGTCTGTTTCCCGAGTTTTAAGGTTGTATTCAGCTTTTAAATCTTCTACAATCACTGAAGAAACTGTCTTACTCAAATCATTTGCCAATTGTTTTTGAGTTCGTTCCTCATCTTTTGTGACTAACTCAGCAACAGATTCACCAAGCCCATAAACTTTTTCACCAAAAAGTCGCATTTGCTGATTAACTACAATTTCATGGTCTACTACTGCATTTCCCTCATCATCTACTGTAACATCTGAAAAGTCTAATAAATCAGAACTATCTTGTACCTTCCCTTCCTTTTCAACTGGCAGCTCATTTAAAATATCTAGAACTGTTTGACTAGCTTGGAAAATACCGCTGATATTATCAAATAATAGATTGGACATAAAGCCACGTTTAAGAACTTCTCTAGCTTTTATCTGGCGAGGAATGGTTAGAACCGCCTTGGCATCAATTTCAACCATTTTACCAGCACGGTCTTCAGCTATGACAGGGAAGAAATTGAGTAATTCTCTGATGTTTTCTTCACGAGTTGTCGAAGTCCCGCCGCCTCCTGCAGTCGCAAGCGATAAGTTGTTGGCAAACTCATCAAAGAGAATCAAGGTTCTTTCCGGCGCAAAGTCAAATACATAGGCTCTTTCTTTGCGAAAGTGATTTCCTTTGTTATCGATCCATGAGTAAGGATTTTGAGCACGGAAGGCGGCCTGCATATAAAGTGCAGGTGATTTCAAATTCGATAACATCAATACACCTGTCCACTCAGGGATAGTGACACCTGTCGTCAATTGACCGACGGATAGGGTAATGGTTTTGTCATTACCTGCTATCGCTTTTCTAACCAAGTCCAAGGATTTGAGTTTGACTTTATCGTCTTCTTCGGACATACGTCCGTCACCAGCAGCTAGAACGATCTCATAGTTTTCATAGATTGGGTGTTCTTCTAGTAGGGCTTTTAATGCTTTGGCCGAAGCGACACGTTCTAAAAGCCAAAAAGTATGCTTGAGTTCATTACGGAGTTCTGTGGTTGAAAATGGATATTTTTCATTGCTTGATAGAGTATCTAACCAATTTCTGACATCTTGCTCATGGATAAATTTACCTTTATCATCTGTAGCGAAAAATTCACTCAAGTCAAAAGCATAGTCAATATTTTCACCATCAAGTTGAGCGCCTTTCTCTAGCTCTTCACCAATCATCTGAGACATTTGATAGGTAAAGAGATTTAACTGAGGTAAGGTTTCATATGGATTTTCCTCTTCTTGCTCAGGCGACCAAATAGTTTTGGCTGCCTGCTCATCAGCATAAGACCAGTTATAGATTTGCTCCTCGGTAAACTCTCCCTTTGCCAATGCTTTAAATGGAGTTCCAGAAAGGTGTAAGGTAAAGTTTCGACGGATCTTATTAAAGGCTTGGTCAGTCTTGAAGGTATCAACTCCTTCATGAGCCTCGTCAATAACCAACAAATCCCAATGCAGATCAGTCACCCATTTGAGTTTATCGTGCTCGCCACCTAAATAAACAGAACCTTTCAAGTCTTGGAGACTGATAAAAGCAAGTTGTCTTACATCGTCAGCTAAAATACCAAGAAATTCTTGTCGTGACAAGATTGGACGACTCTTAAGGCTATCTGATTCAGAAACAAACTTGTAAGTCGTTTGACCTGCTATGAATGTTTCAAAATCATCATACCATGAGTTAGCAATGGCAGGGCGGTTTGTTACAATTAGGACATTAACAGCTTCCATCCGTCGAGCTAGGTCATAGGTAGACAAGGTTTTACCAAATCGTGGTTTGGCATTCCAGAGAAATTTGCCTCCAGCATGTTCTTGGAAATAAGCTAATGTCTTAGCAACTGCTTCTTCTTGCTCTTGTCGCAGAGTATAGTCCTGTCCTTTTCCAGGTTGATAACCAGACAAATCATGCTGAACAAATTTATCGAATAGATTTTTAGATTTTTCAGGAGTTCCATTAAAATAGAACCATTCCGTCTTAGGACGACGTTCTACATCATGGAAAGACAAGAAATGGTGGAAATCATGATCCTTGAAAGTTTTCCCCTTATCAGGCTCTTCTGTATAAGCTGCATCACCAGTCCATAAGACATCTGTAGCTATATGAGCTGTATGCGTTTGCTCCTTGATACGTTGTGTGACATCACGTTCTGTATACCCAATCTTAATCCAGCCTTCATTACTGGTTACTGTCGGTGTGGAGTAGGCATAGATTTTAGGATGAATCTCTTTAGTGGTTTTAATTTCTACTGGCATAAGTTTTCCTTTTTTGAACGTTTGCTAACCAAGTCAATTTATCTAACAAATGACTTTCTCATCTCATAAGTACAAAAAGAGTCAGGGCATCGTATGCTTCCTGACCTAATCCTATATAGTCATTTTAGATCATTGAGCACTATTTGTCAAATAAAAATACTTTTCTAATCCATCTCCCTTACATGATTCTCAATAAAGGCAATTTCTTCAGGGGAAAGGTCATATTTTTGATAAAGCTGGCGGTCAATATCAGCCACTGATTGTGTCCAATCAATGTCCGAATTGACCGTGAAGTCTTGGAGTGGGACGTAATACCAAGTTTTGCGTGAATTATGCTGAGTAACTTTCAAAACACCTAATAATACTCTAGCGAATTTAGTTTTAATAAATTTAATACAAGCATCGGCTTCAAATTTTGTTTTAAAATTACCAATAGATAAAAAAGTATCTGTATGCCCGATTAGGGGTTCCCCGATTAGGGGTTCCCCGATTAGGGGTGTTGATAAGACTTCACCTAAGGCACCACTTCCATTAGCTTCTGGTACAAAAACATTATAATTTTCGAATGTTTCCGGTAAATCTAAATATTTTTTATTAATATATCGATAAACACGTTCGGAGCCAATTCTTCCAAGTAGAGCAACATGGTCTTTTTCTTCTTTGTTTTTGAAAACAAAATCTAACTGAGTTAGTGATTTCGAAACAATTTTATTTTTTGTTCCTTTTCCTTGCAGTTTTTCAGCATTTGGATAATCAGAAAAAAGTTTATTTGAAAATCTATAAATACCTTGAGGATAAACTAAATCAGAAAAAGTTTCAAATTCTGGATGTTTTTCGATTTTTTTTACAATACCATTCAAAGTTTCAAAAATAGTAAATACTCCGATTGGTCCCAAATCTTTATCAACATCACGATAAGTTATTGCTACTCCACCCTTAATATCCGTTCCTGTAAATACTTTACCGCTTTTAAGTTCATAGAATTGAACTTTTAAATGCTTGTCTTCAAACATCTTTTCCATCCAATTTTTAGGAGTTTGACCAGCTTTAAATAAAAACCTTGCTGGGGTGATTAGTATAGATTTATCTGCGATTTTATAAGCTTCATCAATAAAATAGTGATATATCGGCTCATCTCTAGCTTCTCCTATTTCCTGATACGGCGGATTTCCTATCACGACATCAAATTTCATTTCACTTTCCTCGCTAGATAGGCGCTCAAAACCTATCATTCTATTCTTTTTCCAGTCTTTGATATGGGTTTTAGATTCTTCTACATCTTGGACCTCTAGCTCATCCGCAAACAAACTCAATTGTTGAGATTGCCTTTGTTTAGCTGAATAAGGACTGGTTTTTTTCAGTCCATCCATCTGAAAGACATTGTAAGAGATGATAGTTGCAATCTCTTTCTTCTGCTCTAATGTTGGTTGATTTCCAGTCTTAGCTAGATAATAGTCCTCAAAAGTTGCCAAAAGATTTTCACGCGCCAAAAGGAGAGAATCTCCTTGATACTCATAGCCATAAGAAGCTCGATAAGCTTTTTTTACAAATTCATAAAAGGTGACTTCATCTGAGACCTCACGACTAATGCGCTGCAATTTTCTATCAACAAAACCAACTCGTTCAGATAATGGAATTTCCTTACCAGTCACTGTATCATAGCGAGTTACCATATAAGGTGCTTCACCACAAGTTATCTCTAACCACCGTAAGTCAACATACTCTTCAAGACTTAACGAGCCTAGTTCCGATTCTACATATCCATTTTGCTTTGCGACCAACCAAGTTGGTGTAAACACTTCTGCCCTTATTTTTGTACGATCTTTTTGCTCATACTTGGATTTTTCAGATCTGGGCTGAATCAAGTTAGCATAGTTTCCAGTAACCTTACTTGGACTAATACTATCACTAGGACTAAAGCCTTTTCCTAACAAGTTATAAGAATGCGTCGCCCAAACTATATTTTTCTTTGTTGTTCTATCTTTTAAAAGTATTTTTAATAAATCAGCAGACTCCTTAGCCAACTGCTCTTCACTAATATCTATTGCCATAAAGCAACCTCTCTTGTATTGTAAGCCCTATTATATCATATTTAAAAGAATGAAAATTTACTTGAAAAAAGTAATTCAATAAATATCTCTCCGATGACCAACTTCTAGAATAGCAACGACTAATTCACCATCTACAATTTGTACGATAACTCGATAATTACCAATTCTATAGCGCCATTGACCAACACGATTACCAACCAAAGCCTTTCCGTGTCGTCTTGGGTCTTCCAAAACATTGGTTTGTAAATAGTTTGTAATTAGCTTCTGCGTATAACGATCCAATTTTTTCAATTGCTTGATGAATCGTCTTGTCGGAACTAATTTATACAAATTATTCATCCTCCAAGCCTAAATCATGCATCATTTCTTCCCAAGTAATGGGTTCAACTCCTTTTTCCAAGTCTTCTAAATACTCTTGATAGGCTAAATCTGCCACACGAGCATCGTATTCGTCTTCTAGAGCTTCGAGAGTTTTGGTGCGGATCAGTTCCGACAGGGAAACTCCTTCAAACTTAGCCATTGCTTTCATAAATGTTTTATCAGCTTCAGAAACTTTTAATGTAATAGTAGTCATCTTTTGCACTCCCTTTTTTAATGGTAACACCATTGTATTACTTTTTAGGTGTCCAGTCAATATAAAAAGAACACCTTCTCAGCGTTCTTTCTATATCTCTGTCAAGGGTGTTGCGGTATCTGGTGAGGTATCATAAACCTTAAAGTCTACTCCGACTCCCAGATCAGCTTGTGCTAGCTGATTGACCATGGTCATGTGAGCCAACTCCTTGATATTGTTTTCCTTAGACAAGTGACCAAGGTAGATTTTCTTAGTACGATTTCCTAGCGTCCGAATCATTGCTTCAGCACCATCCTCGTTAGAAAGGTGACCCAGATCCGATAGGATTCGTTGTTTGAGTCTCCAAGCGTAAGAACCTGCTCGCAAAATCTCTACATCATGATTGGACTCAATAAGATAGCCGTCCGCATTTTCGACAATCCCTGCCATACGATCACTAACATAACCTGTATCTGTCAAAAGGACAAAACTTTTATCATCTTTCATAAAGCGATAGAACTGCGGTGCGACTGCATCATGGCTTACACCAAAACTCTCGATGTCAATATCTCCAAAGGTTTTGGTTTTGCCCATCTCAAAGATATGCTTTTGCGAAGAATCCACCTTGCCAAGATATTTACTATTTTCCATAGCTTGCCAGGTCTTTTCATTGGCATAAAGATCCATACCATACTTGCGAGCCAAAACGCCTACTCCATGGATATGATCTGAATGCTCATGGGTAATCAAGATGGCATCCAAGTCTTCTGGCTTGCGGTTAATTTCAGCAAGTAGGCTAGTAATCTTTTTACCAGACAAGCCGGCATCCACTAAAAGCTTCTTTTTTGGTGTTTCCAGATAAAAGGAATTCCCACTGGAACCCGACGCTAAAATACTGTATTTAAAGCCTGTTTCACTCATTCTAGTCTTCTACTTCATCCTCCCATACTTCTTCTTTCACTGCATCCTTATCATAAGGGAGCACAATGGTAAAGGTTGATCCCTTACCGTATTCACTCTTGGCCCAAATAAAGCCCTTATGTTGTTTGATAATTTCTTTAGCGATAGACAGTCCTAGACCTGTACCACCTTGTGCACGACTTCTAGCACGATCCACACGATAGAAACGGTCAAAGATACGTGGTAAATCCTGCTTAGGAATCCCTAAACCCTGGTCAGAAATGGATAAAATCATCTGGTCTTCAGTTGTCTTCATTCTGACAGTGATTTTACCCCCATCTGGCGAATACTTAATAGCATTATTTAAAATATTGTCGACAACCTGCGTCATCTTATCTGTATCAATTTCCATCCAGATAGAATTGATGGGATAATCTCTCACCAACTCATATTTTTTCTCCTTTTCCTGTCCTTTCATCTTGTCAAAACGATTGAGGATAAAGGTAATAAAAGCAGTGAAGTTAATCAGTTCCACATCTAGGTGACTGGTAGCATTATCAATACGTGAAAGATGAAGGAGGTCCGTCACCATGCGCATCATACGGTTGGTTTCATCAAGAGAAACCTTGATAAAGTCTGGTGCTACAGTTTCACACAAAGCTCCCTCATCCAAGGCTTCAAGATAGGATTTCACGCTGGTTAAAGGAGTCCGTAACTCATGGCTAACATTGGAAACAAAGAGTCTCCGTTCGCGTTCTTCCTTCTCCTGCTCCGTCGTATCATGCAAAACAGCCACCAAACCTGAAATAAAGCCAGACTCTCGACGTATCAAGGCAAAGCGAACTCGAAGGTTCAAATATTCGCCATTGATATCTTGGGAATCTAGCAACAATTCTGGACTTTGGGTAATCAAATCACGCAATTCATAGTCTTCTTCTATCTTGAGTACTTCCAAAATGCTTCTATTCAGAACATCTTCCTGAACCAGCCCCAGTTGCTTCTTGGCTGTATCGTTAATCATGATAATCTGCCCCCGACGATTGGTCGCAAGGACCCCATCTGTCATATAAAACAGAATACTATTTAGCCGCTTACTTTCTTGTTCTAGATTTTCCTGAGTGAGACGAATAACCTCCGACAAGTCATTCAAATTATTGGTAATATTGGTGATTTCAGACCCACCTTGCATATCAAGAACCTTGGAATAATCTCCTGCAATCAAATCTTTAACCTTTTGATTGACTTGCTTCAATCGAATATTATCACGTCTATTCTCCAGTAATAAGAGGGTCACAACAAGGATGAAACCTAACAAAATCAGAATAAAGATAAAATCTCTGGTAAAAATGGTTTGTTTCAGTAAATCAAGCATTATTTCTCATGTAATACCCTACACCACGGCGCGTCAAGATATACTCTGGTCGGCTGGGCGTATCTTCAATCTTCTCACGCAGACGTCGGACAGTCACATCAACCGTACGGACATCACCAAAATAGTCATAACCCCAGACAGTCTCAAGCAAGTGTTCGCGCGTAATGACTTGACCTGCATGCGATGCCAAATGATACAAAAGCTCAAACTCACGGTGGGTTAAGTCTAGTTCTTCTCCATATTTTTTAGCCACGTAGGCGTCTGGAACAATTTCTAAATCCCCAATTTGGATAGGTTGAGGTTTACTTTCTGCTTCCTGCCCATCTACTGGCATAGGTTGAGAACGACGCAGCAAAGCTTTAACACGCGCCTGCAACTCACGATTGGAGAAGGGTTTGGTTACATAGTCATCCGCCCCAAGCTCCAAACCGATAACCTTATCAAATTCGCTGTCTTTAGCCGACAGCATGATAATAGGTACACTACTTGTCTTACGAATGGTCTTAGCAACTTCTAAACCATCAATTTCCGGAAGCATCAAATCCAAAATAATAATATCTGGCTGCTCTGCTTCAAATTGCTCTAGCGCTTCACGACCGTTAAAAGCAGTTACAACTTCGTAACCTTCCTTGGTCATATTAAACTTGATAATATCCGAGATTGGTTTCTCATCATCTACAATTAGTATTTTTTTCATATGTTCACCTTTTTCCCTACTATTATACCAAAAAAATAACAAGAAGACACGATAGCTAGTCTTTGTTACTGTCTAAGTTGGCTTTTGCATAAGCCTGCCAGATTTTTTGTTGGGGTTTGGCAAGTGGGTAATTCTTAAATTCTTCTGGTGAAAGCCAGCGAACTTCCCTATCTGAAAAATCATGGAAGTCAGTCACCTGACCGGCTACAATTTGAACATGCCACTTGCGATGGCTAAAGACATGCTTGACAGTCTCAAAATAAACATCAAGCCAAGCAACATCTAGGTCATAGTCCTGCTGGAAACTCTCCTCTGGACTGGGGCCAAAATTCACACTTTCTTCTGCAACCTGATGAAAGAGGTCAAACTGCTCCTCTTGCGAAAAGTTATCAACTTCTATCAATGGGAAATGCCAAAAACCTGCCAATAGCTTTTCACTTTCATTTTTTTCAAGTAAAAATTGTCCCTGAGTATTTTTGACCACCAAGGCTTTTAGATAAATGGGAACTGGCTTTTTCTTGGGAGCCTTGATTGGATAACGGTCCATGGTTCCATTCTGATATGCCGCACTAAAGTCCTTGACTGGGCTTTCTTCAGGTCTGGGATTTACAGGAGACTCAATATCAGACCCCAAGTCCATCAAAGCTTGATTAAAATCACCCGGACGCTCTGGGTCAATCAAGATCTCCATCATTGCCTGAAAAATTTTGCGATTACTTGGAATCCCAATATCATGGTTGACTTCAAACAGACGCGCCAAGACCCGCATGACATTACCATCTACAGCTGGCTCAGGCAAGTTAAAAGCGATACTGGAAATAGCTCCTGCTGTGTAAGGGCCAATCCCTTTCAAACTGGAAATTCCTTCATAGGTATTTGGAAATTGGCCTCCAAAATCAGTCATAATCTGCTGGGCTGCAGCCTGCATATTGCGTACTCGAGAATAATATCCCAGTCCCTCCCAAGCCTTCAACAAACGCTCTTCAGGCGCATTCGCCAAACTTTCGACAGTTGGAAACCAGTCCAGGAATCTTTCGTAGTAAGGGATAACTGTATCCACCCTGGTCTGCTGGAGCATAATTTCAGAAACCCAGATATGATAAGGATTTTTACTTCTACGCCACGGTAAATCTCTTTTGTTTTCATCATACCAACTGAGAAGTTTCTCACGGAAAGAAATAATCTTCTCCTCCGGCCACATGACAATACCGTATTCTTTCAAATCTAACATATCTCTAGTATAACACAGAAGGTTTTAACTGTCCTTTTCCTAGTATTAATACTCTTCGAAAATCTCTTCAAACCACGTCAACGTCGCCTTGACGTAGGTATGGTTCCTGACTTCGTCAGTCTTATCTGCAACCTCAAAGCAGTGCTTTGAGCAACCTGCGGCTAGTTTCCTAGTTTGCTCTTTGATTTTCATTGAGTATAAAAAGCCTCTTCCCAAGGGAAAGAGGACTAAATTTTATTGATGAACTGCTTGCAGCAAATAAGAAATAGGTAGGGCAAAAATATTTAAACTCAAAAAACGCATAATATCCGGTGTTGAAAAACCTTGATATTATGCGCTCTATTATGGGAAAATTTACTTCATTTTCTCCTGAAATTGAGTTTTTACCCAGTCTCTCAAAGTCAATTTCAATCCACTAGAACAAGCCTAGTACAGTTCCATCGCTTTCAACATCCATGTTGAGGGCTGCTGGTCGTTTGGGAAGTCCTGGCATGGTCATCACATCGCCAGTTAGAGCAACGATAAAGCCTGCACCTAATTTTGGCACCAATTCTCGAATGGTAATTTCAAAGTTTTCAGGTGCTCCAAGGGCATTTGGATTGTCTGAGAAGCTATACTGGGTCTTAGCCATACAGATTGGTAATTTGTCCCATCCGTTTTGAACGATTTGAGCGATTTGTATTTGAGCTTTCTTCTCAAAGTTCACTTTGCTACCACGGTAGATTTCAGTAACAATCTTTTCAATCTTTTCTTGGACAGAAAGGTCATTATCATACAAACGTTTATAGTTAGCTGGATTTTGAGAGATAGTCTTAACAACCGTTTCAGCAAGAGCTACTCCACCTTCCGCGCCATCAGCCCAGACACTAGCCAATTCAACTGGTACATCGATTGAGGCACAAAGTTCTTTCAAGGCTGCGATTTCTGCTTCAGTATCAGAGACAAATTCATTGATTGCTACAACTGCTGGAATACCGAACTTACGGATGTTCTCAACATGGCGTTTCAAGTTGGCAAAACCGGCACGAACTGCCTCTACGTTTTCCTCTGTCAAAGCATCTTTAGCCACACCACCATTCATCTTAAGGGCACGAAGGGTTGCGACAATGACAACTGCATCTGGAGATGTTGGCAAGTTTGGTGTCTTAATATCAAGGAATTTCTCGGCACCAAGGTCTGCACCAAAACCAGCTTCAGTAACTGTGTAATCAGCCAAGTGAAGGGCTGTGCTTGTTGCCAAGACAGAGTTACATCCGTGAGCGATATTGGCAAATGGACCACCGTGTACAAAGGCAGGTGTACCGTAAATTGTCTGAACCAAGTTTGGCTTAATCGCATCCTTTAAAATCAATGCTAAGGCACCTTCAACCTGCAAATCACCTACAGAAACAGGCGTACGGTCATAGCGATAACCAATAACGATATTGGACAAACGGCGTTTCAAGTCCTCTATGTCCGTTGCCAAGCAAAGAATAGCCATGATTTCAGAAGCAACTGTAATGTCAAATCCATCCTCACGTGGAATACCGTTTAGAGGGCCACCAAGTCCAACAGTTACATGACGAAGGGCGCGATCATTCAAGTCCACAACGCGTTTCCAGAGGATACGACGTTGGTCAATTCCCAACTCATTCCCTTGATGTAAGTGGTTGTCAATCAAGGCAGAAAGGGCATTGTTGGCAGTTGTAATAGCATGCATATCTCCAGTAAAGTGGAGGTTGATGTCTTCCATTGGCAGAACTTGTGCATACCCACCACCAGCAGCACCACCCTTGATCCCCATGACTGGACCAAGAGACGGTTCGCGGATAGCAATCATGGTTTTTTTGCCAATCTTGTTCAAGGCATCCGCAAGACCAATGGTAAGCGTCGACTTTCCTTCACCTGCAGGTGTTGGGTTGATGGCAGTAACCAAGATCAATTTACCGACTGGATTGCTCTCAACTGCACGAATTTTATCAAAGCTGAGTTTAGCCTTGTACTTTCCGTACAACTCCAAATCGTCGTAAGAAATACCAAGTTTCTCTACAACATCAACAATTGGCTTCAACTCAATACTCTGTGCGATTTCAATATCTGTTTTCATTCAAAACTCCTCTAACCTCTTATATGATAATTCATTATATCACAAAACAAGATTTTTAACATCCTCAAACTCTCTAAAC
Organism: Streptococcus sp. 3613; assembly: GCF_013277375.1. NCBI lineage: Bacteria > Bacillati > Bacillota > Bacilli > Lactobacillales > Streptococcaceae > Streptococcus > Streptococcus sp. 3613. The sequence continues at coordinate 43,802 of NZ_VMMV01000038.1, read as the reverse complement.
GTTCGTAAATATCCATTTTTTTAAGATTTTTAGAGCCCTTTCTTAAATTTTATATGGCTTTATAGTTTGAAACTATAGTAAATATTCGTTTCTACCAAAAATTTATCACTTTCATTTTACTTACCGTTTATTTTTGTGTACAATAGTGCTATGAAAATTTTAGTTACATCGGGCGGTACCAGCGAAGCTATCGATAGCGTCCGCTCTATCACTAACCATTCTACAGGTCGCTTGGGCAAAATCATCACAGAGACTTTGCTTGCTTCAGGACATGAAGTTTGTTTAATGACGACAAAACGAGCTTTGAAGCCAAAAGCCCATCCCAACCTAAGCATTCAAGAAATTAACAATACAAACGACCTTCTCCTTGAAATGCAAGAACGTATTCAGGATTATCAGGTCTTGATTCACTCAATGGCCGTATCTGACTACACTCCTGTTTATATGACAGGGCTTGAGGAAGTTCAGGCTAGCTCCAATCTAGAAGAATTTTTAAACAAGCAGAATCATCAGGCCAAGATTTCTTCAACTGATGAGGTTCAGGTTTTGTTCCTTAAAAAGACACCCAAAATCATATCCCTAGTCAAGGAATGGAATCCTACTATTCATCTGATTGGTTTCAAACTGCTGGTTGATGTTACCGAAGATCATCTGGTTGACATTGCACGAAAAAGTCTTATCAAGAATCAAGCAGATTTAATCATCGCGAATGACCTGACTCAAATTTCAGCAGATCAGCACCGAGCTATATTTGTTGAGAAAAATCAGCTTCAAACAGTCCAGACTAAAGAAGAAATTGCAGAACTCCTCCTTGAAAAAATTCAAGCCTATCATTCTTAGAAAGGAAAACTATGGCAAACATTCTCTTGACTGTAACGGGTTCAATCGCCTCTTATAAGTCGGCAGATTTAGTCAGTTCTCTAAAAAAACAAGGTCATCAAATCACTGTCTTAATGACCCAGGCTGCTACAGAGTTTATCCAACCTTTGACACTACAGGTACTCTCACAGAATCCTGTCCACTTGGATGTCATGAAGGAACCCTATCCTGATCAGGTCAATCATATCGAACTTGGAAAAAAAGCAGATTTATTTATCGTGGTACCTGCAACTGCTAACACTATTGCAAAACTAGCTCACGGCTTTGCGGACAACATGGTAACCAGTACAGCTCTAGCCCTACCAAGTCATATTCCCAAACTAATAGCTCCTGCTATGAATACAAAAATGTATGACCATCCAGTAACTCAGAATAATCTGAAAACATTAGAAACCTACGGCTATCAGCTGATTGCTCCTAAGGAATCCCTACTAGCTTGTGGAGACCACGGACGAGGAGCTTTAGCTGACCTCACGATTATTTTAGAAAGAATAAAGGAAACTATCGATGAAAAAACGCTCTAATATTGCACCCATTGCTATCTTTTTTGCAACCATGCTCGTGATACACTTTCTGAGCTCACTTATCTTTAACCTTTTTCCATTTCCAATCAAACCGACCATCGTTCATATTCCTGTCATTATTGCCAGCATTATTTACGGTCCACGCGTTGGGATTACACTTGGATTTTTGATGGGGCTGCTTAGCTTAACTGTTAACACGATTACAATTCTACCGACAAGCTACCTCTTCTCCCCATTCGTACCAAACGGAAACATCTACTCAGCTATCATTGCCATCATCCCACGTATTTTGATTGGTTTAACTCCGTATCTAGTTTATAAACTGATGCAAAATAAAACTGGTCTGATTCTAGCTGGTGCCCTTGGTTCACTTACCAACACAGTCTTTGTACTTGGTGGAATTTTCTATCTTTTTGGAAATGTTTTTGATGGTAATATCCAAAAACTCCTAGCAACCGTTATCTCAACAAATTCGATTGCCGAATTAGTTATTTCCGCAGTTCTAACCCTAGCCATTGTTCCAAGACTACAGACTTTGAAGAAATAATAAAAACATCTCCACTTTCAAGCTTGAAGGTGGAGATTTTGCTCTATACAGTTTCTTTTCAGTGAAATCTTTACTAACTTTTAACTAAAAAAACGACCTATAAACCTAAGTAAATCCTTGCTTTATTGTCTTGTTTATAGTACTATACTAGTGTATATACAGTTAAAAAGGAGATTCTTATGAACACACGGAAAAAGACACAATTTATGACAATGACTGCCCTCTTAACGGCTATTGCGATTTTGATTCCAATTGTTATGCCTTTTAAAATTGTCATTCCTCCAGCTTCTTACACTTTGGGAAGCCACATTGCTATTTTTATAGCTATGTTCTTGTCGCCCTTGATGGCAATTTTTGTCATCATAGCCTCTAGTTTTGGATTTTTGATGGCTGGCTATCCCATGGTTATCGTTTTTCGAGCTTTTTCCCATATCTTTTTTGGGACTTTGGGGGCTCTTTACCTACAAAAATTCCCCGATACCCTAGATAAACCAAAAGCTTCCTGGATTTTCAACTTTGTGTTAGCGCTTGTTCATGCCCTTGCTGAAGTATTGGCCTGTGTCGTTTTTTACGCAACTTCTGGTACCAATGTAGAAAATATGTTTTATGTTCTATTTGTACTAGTTGGATTTGGTACAATTATCCATAGTATGGTAGACTATACATTAGCACTAGCTGTCTATAAAGTGCTTCGAAAACGCCGTTAAAAGGAAGAACTATGACAAAAGATCGCAAACAAGCCCTGCTCCAACTCTTGAAAGAAGCTCCTAAAGCCCTCAATGGCCAAAGTTTGGCGGAACATTTTCATGTCACACGTCAGGTCATTGTACAAGACATTGCAATTTTGAGAGCCGATGGCGCTCCTATCCTATCCACTAATCGTGGCTACATCTATAAACAAGTTGATACCAATCCATACGTCCACAAACTTTTCAAAGTGAAACATGAAGTTGAAGAAATCGGTCAGGAACTCCTTGCTATCATCGATAATGGAGGGCGTGTCCAGAATACCTTGATTGACCATCCCGTTTATGGAGAAATTGAAACCTTGCTGAAACTGTCTTGCCGCCGAGACGTGCAACATTTTCTAGAACAAGTCGAGCATTCTGACTTCAGACCTTTGTCTGAATTGACAGATGGCATCCATTACCACCTAGTCGAAGCCGAAACACAACAAGACCTCCGCTATATCGAGGAGGCCTTGGATCAGCTCGATTATTTAGTAAAGGACTAGAAGATTTTCTTGTCCCAGCCATCTTCTGTACGGTGGCGGTAGAAAAACTCTGACTTGTCAGGAGCTTCCATCATTTCCATCAAGGGTAACATATCATAGGCCAGATTCAAGTTTGGAATCTGGTCTTTTTGCACCCAAGAAACTTCTCCCTCTTCTGAAGAGCGAAGGGTACCAAAGAACTCAGTCGCCTTATAACAAACGACAATATAGCGCCCACCTGTATCTAGTGGCCAATTTTTAATACCGACAAGTTGAGGATTTTGGATAGTCAATCCTGTTTCTTCATAGATTTCACGAATGACTGACTCTGCAAAAGACTCGCCATTTTCTACATGACCTCCTGGAAAGGCATAACCAGACCAGCGATTGTTTTCAGGAGCGCGGTACTGCATCACCACGCGCTGAGTTTCTAAGTCTTCAATCAGACAAATGTTTGTTAAAATCGTTAATTGGGAACGGGACATAAATTTACTCGCTTTCTAAGTTATTAAATTTTCAGACTTGGTACCATATTAGCTTTTACTTTTGAGAATTATTTAGAATAGAATACCATCCGTTTTTCCTTCATAGGCTTTCCAAGTTCAAGTATTTTTTCTTGTCCATCAAAAGTAAAACCCATTTTTTGATAGAAAGCAATGGCTCGCTTGTTATCTTTCAATACCCATAAGAAAATTTCAGAAAAATGATTAAGAGCAGTCAAAGCCGCTTTCATTAACTTTTGTGCTATGCCTTTTCCGTAATAGTCTTTTAAAACATAGAAAGCAATAATTTCACCAGCTTGAATAGTCTCATCACGAAAGTTACCATAACTGATAAAACCAACTACCTTCAGATCATCTATCGCAATCAATGTATTTTCTGGATACTTTTGACTAAAGAGTCGACATCTTTCTAATGTCATTGTCTCCTGAAATTCTGCAGGCAAAAGGTCATCATAAGCCTCTCTCCACGTTTGCCAGTGAACGAGGGATTTATCTTCTATCTCTTCAGGAGTTTCCATTGATTTGATAATAACCGTCATTTATTTTCTCCCAGTCTTCTCTCAAAATACCATATTTAATACTATCAAAATATTTACCTTGATAATAACGAACTTTTGGAATATGAGCTTCTTTTTTCATTCTTAATTTTTCAGCAAGTTTCATCATACCAAGATTTCCTGACCAAGTTGTCAAACCCAGATGCTCCAACTCCAAGTAATCCTGAAACGTCCTATCTATCCACTGCAACATAGCAACTTTCCCAATACCAGTGTTCCAGAATTTTTTATCATAAATACCAATTCCCAATTCCATCCATCTTGTTTCTTTACATACCCAATAACGCGAAACAGTCCCAACTAGTTTATCATCAACAAAAATACCAAGGCGATTTGAGTGGCTTAAAATGGATTCTGATTTTTGTAGTTCGAATTCTTTAAAATTTGAAAAATACTGATAATCATCATAATAGGGAGCATCATACTGTTTCCAAACTGGATTAAGCTGTGAATAAGCCATTTCCCATAAAGACATCAAATCTTCTTTCTTTAACTTTCTTAAATAAATCATACTATTCCCCTAATCCAAGGCCTTGACTTCCAGCATCATATCACGAATCTGAGCTGCTAGTTCAAAGTCAAGCACTTCAACTGCTTCTTGCATTTGTTTCTCAAGCTTTTTGACTAGTTCTTTGCACTCTTGTTTGTTGAGGCTATTGATGTCGACTTCCTTGTCCTCTTCCTTAGCAACTGCCTTGGTCACAGCAATCAGGTCACGGATTTCTTTCTTGATTGTCTGAGGCACAATACCGTGTTCTTCATTATAAGCCATCTGGATTTTGCGACGACGGGCAGTTTCATCGATAGCACGTTGCATAGACTGGGTAACCGTGTCCGCATACATGATGACATGCCCTTCACTGTTACGGGCAGCACGACCAATGGTCTGGATGAGTCCACGTTCGTTACGAAGGAAACCTTCCTTGTCAGCATCGAGAATAGCTACGAGACTCACTTCAGGAACATCAATCCCTTCACGTAGGAGGTTGATTCCAACCAAGACGTCAAAGACACCCAAGCGCAGGTCACGGATGATCTCCGTCCGTTCCAAAGTCTTGATATCCGAGTGCATGTACTTGACCTTGATGCCCATTTCCTTGAAGTAGTCAGTCAAGTCTTCTGCCATTTTCTTAGTCAAAGTTGTGATAAAGGTTCGTTCGTTCTTTTCAACACGGGCATTGATTTCACCCAAAAGGTCATCAATCTGTCCCATAGTCGGACGGACTTCCACCTCAGGATCCAAGAGTCCCGTTGGACGAATGATTTGCTCAATTACTGTCTCGGTCTGTTCATTTTCATAGTCGCCCGGTGTCGCTGAAACGTAAACAATCTGATGGACATGGCTTTCAAACTCTTCACGACGGAGAGGACGATTATCCAGAGCAGACGGCAAACGAAAACCATAATTTACTAGCATTTCTTTACGCGAACGGTCTCCATTGTACATGCCCTTGATTTGTCCCATGGTCATGTGGCTCTCATCAATCATGATCAAGAAATCATCTGGGAAGAAATCGAGAAGGGTATAAGGAGGCTCACCCTCACTCCGTCCATCCATGTGACGTGAATAGTTCTCAACCCCGTTGGTATAGCCCATCTCACGCAACATTTCGATATCATACTCTGTCCGCTGTTTCAAACGTTGGGCTTCAAGTAGTTTGCCTTCCTTTTCAAAGACAGCTAGTTGCTCTTCTAATTCGCCCTGAATTTTAGCAATGACAACTTCCATGTGGTCGTCATTGGTCACAAAGTGTGTCGCTGGAAAAATCGCCAAATGATCCACTTCTCCTAAGACCTGTCCTGTCAGAGCCTCAACCTCACGAATACGGTCAATTTCGTCTCCAAAAAATTCTACTCGAAAAGCGTGCTCATCACGAGAGGCTGGGAAAATCTCTACCACATCCCCACGCACACGAAATCTTCCCCGTTGGAAATCAATATCGTTTCGCTCAAACTGGATGTCAACTAAGTCATTCAAGAGTTTATCACGAGAAATCTCTAGACCAGGACGGAGACTAACGACACTGTCAGCGTATTCCTTGGGCGAACCCAAACCATAGATACAAGAGACTGAGGCCACGACAATAACATCATTACGCTCCAAAAGGGCCGAAGTAGCGGAGTGGCGAAGCTTGTCAATCTCGTCATTGACAGAACTATCCTTCTCAATATAGGTATCGCTAGAAGGGACATAGGCCTCTGGCTGGTAATAATCATAGTAGGATACGAAGTACTCAACTGCATTTTCAGGGAAAAATTCTTTAAACTCCCCATAGAGCTGTCCTGCCAGAGTTTTATTGTGGGCAATGACCAGAGTGGGTTTATTGACTTTGGAAATGACCTGACTCATGGTATAGGTCTTCCCTGTTCCGGTCGCCCCCATCAGAATCTGAGCTTTTTCTCCACCCTCGATATTATCAACCAACTGCTCGATAGCTTGGGGTTGATCTCCTGATGGTTGATATTTTGATACTAGTTTAAATTGATTATCTGTAATGCGGTTAATCATAAGAATCCTCTCTCCATGTGCTATTCCTATTTTAGCATACTTGTAGCATTTTCACGAAGAAAAGGACGGACCGAAGTCACATCCTTTCATTTTCTTTCTTTAATTGATAAGCGAGATAAAGAATCAGCAGAAACAAAATAATACTGGACACGATGGAACCCTCAATACCAAAAGAACCACCTGATAGCCAATCTTGATTGCCTTGTGGTAAAAAGGTCATCAAAGACGTTCCTGACTGCTGACCACTAACTAAAATCCCAAATAAATTACCCTGAGCAAAATTCCAGGCGCCATGAATACCTGCAACACCCCAAACAGTATCGGTTTTGAGAAGGTAAAGAGCCATTGCAGCTCCGAATAAAAAGAGATTCACTAAAGATAGAGGGGTGAGACCAGAATTTCCCACATGAAGCAGGGTAAAAAATATGCTAGATATGACAACAGCAAGTTTTAGATTGGTTCTTGAGGCCAATTGAGGAAGGAGCCAAGCACGGGCCACCACTTCTTCTGCTGTCCCCTGTAAAATCCAAAATGGGATAGTAAAGACAACAAAGGTAAGCGAATAAGGATTCAAATGAATAGACTCAAAACGATATTGCCCCAAGGCTACTAAACCTAACAAAGTAAGAAGAAAAAGTGCCAAACCTAGACCAAATCCTTTAAGGAGATTGCTGAGGAAATTCTCTCTATAAAATCCCAAAGTTCGAATAGGTCTTTTCTCAACTTTTCTAGTCCATCTAAACACAGTATTGAGAATGAAACCAAAGGCCAGTAAATCTAAAATTAAATGAAAGTCACCTGTTTTATCCGTCAAGCTCTGATGCAAGGTCTGCAAATAGGTTGCAAGATTTTGACCAACCTCTCCAAAATTTCTAGCAAGTCCGATGAGAGCTAACAAACTAATACCATACAGAGTATAAGCCACAAACTCTCCTATGAAGACAAAAGCAAAGGCTAACAAGGGGCTTGTGTAAATGTTTAAACTCATTTTTGAAGCTTGGAAGTCTTTAAATATTCTTTTGTTCTTCATATCCCTATCCTCTTTTCTTCTATATATACTATTATTATAGCACTTTTTAATAGCAATTCAAGAAAGAAAGAAAAGAAAAAACAATGTTACATTTTCTGACACAGGAATATAAAAATTTGCCTTTTTTTACTTTTTCTGATATAATGGGAAAATATTCGGAAAAGGAGACTAAAAATGAAGAAAAAATTTCTAGCATTTTTGCTAATTTTATTCCCAATTTTCTCATTAGGTATTGCAAAAGCTGAGACGATTAAGATTGTGTCTGATACTGCCTATGCGCCTTTTGAGTTTAAAGATTCAGATCAAACTTATAAAGGAATTGATGTTGACATTATTAACAAAGTCGCTGAGATTAAAGGATGGAACATTCAGATGTCCTATCCTGGATTTGACGCAGCGGTCAATGCGGTTCAAGCTGGTCAAGCTGACGCTATCATGGCAGGGATGACAAAGACAAAAGAACGTGAAAAAGTTTTCACCATGTCTGATACTTACTATGATACAAAAGTTGTCATTGCAACTACTAAGTCACACAAGATTAGTAAATATGACCAATTAAAAGGAAAAACTGTTGGTGTTAAAAACGGAACAGCCGCTCAACGTTTCCTTGAAAGTATCAAGGATAAATACGGTTTTACTATTAAAACATTTGACACTGGTGATTTGATGAACAACAGCTTGACTGCTGGTGCCATCGATGCCATGATGGATGACAAACCTGTTATCGAGTATGCCATTAACCAAGGTCAAGACCTTCATATTGAAATGGATGGGGAAGCTGTAGGAAGTTTTGCTTTCGGTGTTAAAAAAGGAAGCAAATACGAACACCTGGTTACTGAATTTAACCAAGCCTTAGCTGAAATGAAAAAAGATGGTAGTCTTGATAAAATCATCAAGAAATGGACTGCTTCATCATCTTCAGCAGTGCCAACTACAACTACTCTTGCAGGCTTCAAAGCCATTCCTGTTAAAGCTAAATACATCATTGCCAGCGATTCTTCTTTTGCACCTTTTGTTTTCCAAAATTCAAGCAACCAATACACTGGTATTGATATGGAATTGATTAAGGCAATCGCTAAAGATCAAGGTTTTGAAATTGAAATCACCAACCCTGGTTTTGATGCCGCTATCAGTGCTGTTCAAGCTGGACAAGCTGATGGTATCATTGCTGGTATGTCTGTCACAGATGCTCGTAAGGCAACTTTTGACTTCTCAGAATCATACTACACTGCCAATACCATTCTTGGTGTCAAAGAATCAAGCAATATTGCTTCTTATGAAGATCTAAAAGGAAAGACAGTTGGTGTTAAAAACGGAACTGCTTCTCAAACCTTCCTAACAGAAAATCAAAGCAAATACGGCTACAAAATCAAAACCTTCGCTGATGGTTCGTCAATGTATGACAGTTTAAACACTGGTGCCATTGATGCCGTTATGGATGATGAGCCTGTTCTCAAATATTCTATCAGCCAAGGGCAAAAATTGAAAACACCAATCGCTGGAACTCCAATCGGTGAAACAGCCTTTGCTGTTAAAAAAGGAGCAAATCCAGAATTGATTGAGATGTTCAACAACGGACTTGCAAACCTTAAAGCAAACGGAGAATTCCAAAAGATTCTTGATAAATACCTAGCTAGCGAATCTTCAACTGCTTCAACAAGCACTGTTGATGAGACAACTATCTGGGGCTTGCTTCAAAACAACTACAAACAACTCCTTAGCGGGCTTGGTATCACTCTTGCTCTAGCTCTTATCTCATTTGCTATTGCCATTGTTATCGGGATTATCTTTGGTATGTTTAGTGTCAGCCCATACAAATCTCTTCGTGTGATCTCTGAGATTTTCGTTGACGTTATCCGTGGTATTCCTTTGATGATTCTTGCAGCCTTCATCTTCTGGGGAATTCCAAACTTCATCGAGTCTATCACAGGTCTACAAAGTCCAATTAACGACTTTGTAGCTGGTACCATTGCCCTCTCACTCAATGCAGCCGCCTATATCGCTGAGATCGTTCGTGGTGGTATTCAGGCCGTTCCGGTTGGTCAAATGGAAGCCAGCCGAAGCTTGGGGATCTCTTATGGAAAAACCATGCGTAAGATTATCTTGCCACAAGCAACTAAATTGATGTTGCCAAACTTTGTTAACCAATTCGTTATCGCTCTTAAAGATACAACTATCGTATCTGCTATCGGTTTGGTTGAACTCTTCCAAACTGGTAAGATTATCATTGCCCGTAACTACCAAAGTTTCAAGATGTATGCAATCCTTGCTATCTTCTATCTTGTAATTATCACGCTTTTGACTAAACTAGCGAAACGCTTAGAAAAGAGGATTCGTTAATGGCAAAATTAAAAATTGATGTAAATGATTTACACAAAAGCTACGGAAAAAATGAAGTTTTAAAAGGAATTACGACCAAGTTCTATGAAGGAGATGTTGTTTGTATCATCGGTCCTTCGGGTTCTGGTAAGTCAACTTTCCTTCGTAGCCTAAATCTTTTGGAAGAAGTTACTAGCGGTCACATCACTGTGAACGGTTATGACTTAACTGAAAAAACAACCAACGTTGACCACGTCCGTGAAAATATCGGAATGGTGTTCCAACACTTCAATCTCTTCCCACACATGTCTGTTTTGGACAACATCACCTTTGCTCCTATTGAGCACAAGTTGATGACCAAGGAAGAAGCTGAAAAATTGGGAATGGAGTTGCTTGAAAAGGTTGGTCTAGCAGATAAGGCTAAGGCCTGTCCAGATAGCCTATCAGGTGGTCAAAAACAACGTGTGGCCATCGCTCGTGGTCTAGCAATGAATCCAGACATCATGCTCTTTGATGAACCAACTTCTGCCCTTGACCCTGAAATGGTCGGAGACGTACTAAACGTTATGAAGGAATTGGCTGAGCAAGGTATGACCATGATTATCGTAACCCATGAGATGGGATTCGCTCGTCAGGTTGCCAACCGAGTTATCTTTACTGCGGACGGTGAATTCCTAGAAGACGGAACACCTGATCAAATCTTTGATACCCCACAACACCCACGTCTGAAAGATTTCTTGGACAAGGTCTTAAACGTCTAAACGCAAACTGTAAGGATTTCCTTGCAGTTTTTTTCTACCTCGTATTGGATTTTTTGATTTTTCGGAAAATTATGTTAGAATTAAGTTTATGAAATGAGGTTTCCTCATACCTAGCAAGACTAGGAATAAAAATAGAAATTAGGTAGCTAGATGTCATCTAAGGTTATTGTTACAATTTTCGGTGCGAGTGGAGACCTGGCTAAACGCAAGCTCTACCCTTCCCTATTTAGACTATATAAATCCGGCAATCTTTCCAAACATTTTGCCGTCATTGGAACTGCCCGTCGTCCTTGGAGCAAGGAATATTTTGAATCTGTTGTAGTCGAATCGATCCTTGATTTGGCAGATAGTACCGAACAGGCTCAAGAGTTCGCTAGCCACTTCTACTATCAAAGTCATGATGTCAATGATACGGAGCACTACATTGCTTTGCGTCAATTGCAGACTGAGCTAAATGACAAGTACCAAGCTGAACACAACAAGCTCTTCTTCTTGTCTATGGCGCCTCAGTTCTTTGGAACTATTGCCAAACACCTCAAGTCTGAAAACATTGTTGACGGTAAAGGTTTTGAACGTTTAATCGTTGAAAAACCATTTGGTACAGATTACGCAAGCGCAAGCAAGTTGAATGACGAGCTCCTAGCAACATTTGACGAAGAACAAATTTTCCGTATCGACCATTATCTTGGGAAGGAAATGATTCAAAGTATCTTTGCAGTTCGCTTTGCAAACTTGATTTTTGAAAACGTTTGGAACAAGGACTTTATCGATAATGTTCAAATTACCTTTGCGGAGCGCTTGGGTGTAGAAGAACGTGGTGGCTACTATGACCAATCTGGTGCCCTCCGTGACATGGTACAAAACCATACACTACAACTTCTTTCTCTCCTTGCTATGGACAAGCCAGCCAGCTTCACAAAAGACGAGATTCGTGCCGAAAAGATTAAGGTCTTTAAAAACCTCTATCATCCAACGGATGAAGAGCTTAAAGAACACTTTATCCGTGGTCAATACCGTTCAGGTAAGATTGATGGCATGAAATATATCTCTTATCGTAGCGAGCCAAATGTGAATCCAGAATCCACAACTGAAACCTTTGCATCTGGTGCTTTCTTTGTAGACAGCGATCGATTCCGTGGTGTTCCTTTCTTTTTCCGTACAGGTAAACGACTAACTGAAAAAGGAACTCATGTCAACATCGTCTTTAAACAAATGGACTCTATCTTTGGAGAACCACTTGCTCCAAACATTTTGACCATCTATATCCAACCAACAGAAGGCTTCTCTCTCAGTCTAAATGGGAAGCAAGTAGGAGAAGAATTCAACTTGGCTCCTAACTCACTTGATTACCGTACAGATGCAACAGCAACTGGTGCTTCTCCAGAACCATACGAGAAATTGATTTATGATGTCCTAAATAACAACTCAACTAACTTTAGCCACTGGGATGAAGTTGGTGCGTCATGGAAATTGATTGACCGTATCGAAGAGCTCTGGGCTGAAAATGGTGCCCCACTTCATGACTATAAAGCTGGAAGCATGGGACCTCAAGCCAGCTTTGACTTACTTGAAAAATTTGGTGCTAAATGGACTTGGCAACCAGATATCGCCTATCGTCAAGATGGTCGTTTAGAATCATAACCACCCGTCAAACGGGTGGTTTGTCCCAGGGCTATAAGCCCAAATTACCAGCCAGCGCCTAAAGACGCTGGCTTTCACTTTGTTCAAGCCTCATTGCTCTTGACTCGTCACTTGCCTCTTAAAGAGGCTTTAGTATTACTTACCACTATCCCTAAAGGGATCCTCATATTCTTTTACACTCAATTTATCTAGTGCTATATCATGCTTTTCCTGTTCTTGGATATATTTCTTAATTGTGGCTTCATTAAGCCCTACTGTACTTACATAATAACCTTCCGCCCAGAAATGCCGATTCCCAAACTTGTACTTGAGATTGGCGTGTTTGTCAAACATCATGAGTGCACTTTTTCCTTTTAAATAACCCATGAAACTCGAAACACTTATCCTTGGTGGAATACTTACTAACATGTGTACATGGTCTGGCATTAAGTGACCCTCGATAATTTCAACTCCTTTATAACTACACAAGCGATGAAATATTTCGCCTAAACTACTTCGATATTGATTATAGATAACTTTTCGTCTATACTTAGGGGTGAACACAATGTGATACTTACAATGCCACTTTGTGTGCGATAAACTATGAGCCTTTTGTGCCATATTTTTCTCCTTTCGCTTTACAATTAGCTTGAACACCTTTATTGTATCGCGTTCGGAGTTTTTTTGGTATAACCTTCGACGCGCACCCGCATAGCGGGTGGTTTTTTTGTCTCGCACCTAACGGAGCGAGACGGACTAATAGTCACATAATAAAAAAAATCCTGCAAGTTTATGCCTTGCAGGATTTTTGTTTCTGGTTAGATTAAGCCTTCCAAGAGACCTTTCATAAAGTTTTCTGAGTTAAACTCTCCAATATCATCGATTTTTTCACCAAAACCAATCAATTTTACAGGAATATTGAGTTCTTCTCGGATGGCTAGAACAACACCACCTCGAGCAGTTCCGTCAATCTTAGTCAAGACAATTCCAGTTAATGGCGTGATTTTCGAAAATTCTTTGGCCTGTACAAGAGCGTTTTGACCTGTTGATGCATCAAGAGCCAAGAAGGTTTCATGGGGGGCCTCTGGAACAACACGTTTAATGATACGACCAATCTTTTCCAACTCAGCCATGAGGTTGTCCTTGTTTTGCAAACGACCAGCAGTATCAATCATGAGAATATCGATACCTTCAGCTACGGCACGTTCCATGCCATCAAAGACCACACTGGCTGGGTCAGCTTTTTCAGGTCCAGTCACCACTGGAACGTCCACACGACGGCCCCATTCAGCAAGCTGGGCTACTGCCCCTGCACGGAAGGTATCTGCCGCAACCAGCATGACCTTCTTACCTGCTTGTTTGTAGCGGTGGGCTAGTTTCCCAATAGAAGTTGTTTTCCCAACACCATTAACACCAACAAAGAGCATGACTGTCAAGCCATCTTGGAAGTGGATGCTTTCATCGTAGTTACCATCCTTTTCATAAAGCTCAACCAATTTCTCAATGATGACACGGCGCAGTGCGTCAGGTTTCTTGGCGTTTTCGAGCTTGGCTTCGTAGCGGAGCTCTTCTGTTAAGTTTGAAGCTACCTGGACACCAACGTCACTCATGATGAGCAGTTCTTCTAGTTCCTCGAAAAATTCTTCGTCAACAGAGCGGAAGTTAGCAAAGAAGGCGTTCAAGCGGGCACCAAATCCTGTACGAGTTTTCTTAAGACTGCGGTCATATTTCTCCTGAACAGTTTCTTCTGCTTGAGGCGTTTCTGCTTCAAGCACTTCAGAACTATTTCCTTCTACAGTCTCTAGAAACTCAGGATTCTCTTCCTCTGTGACTTCTTCTGAGTTTGGCAATTCTTCGACTTCTTCTTGTTGAACTTCTACAGCTAGCTCTGAATCCAGACTTTCTTCAACTGTCTCTTGATTATCCTCTTCTTGGAGCAGAGTTTCTTCAGAACTTTCAACCTCTGCTTCTTCTTGAGGAACTTCCTGAGCTTCTGTTAAGACAGGCTCAACATCTTCAGACAAATCAAGATTTTCCAGAGCTTCTTTTACAACTTCTTCGATTTTAGGTTCTTCTTTTTTTCCGAATAGACGGTCAAATAATCCCATATCTTAGTTCTCCTTTAGCACATATTCTTCGATAGCCCAGGCGACAGCCTCTTCATCGTTGGTCATTGGCGTCACTACATTTGCGACTGCCTTGACTTCAGGAACAGCGTTTTGCATGGCAACACCGAGCCCTGCCCATTCAATCATAGAGAGGTCATTGGCCTCGTCACCACAAGCCATGACTTGGCTTTGGTCTATTCCCAAATGACTGATTAGTTTTGCCAAACCTGTTGCTTTATGAACATTCTTTGGTGACCACTCTAGCAACATTTCACGTGATTTAAAGATTTCATATTGGTCAAACAATTCTGGAGAAATCTTTTGAATGGCTGCATCCAAGGGTTCTTGAGCAAAGGCAGTCACGCATTTATTATAGGTCATTTGACTAGATAAGTCTTCAAAGTCCACTGGAACAAAGGTCAATGCTGGATTGAATTTAGCATAAAGACTTTCTTGGTCCGATTGGATTTGATAAACTGTTCCTTCTGAGATGGCATCAAGAGGTAGTGATAATTTCTCTGTTTCTTCATACAAACGTGCCACATCATCATATGAAAAGACTGTTTTATCAAGGATTTCACCTGTATTTTTCTGAACCAAACCACCATTAAAAGTAATCGTATACTCATCTTCCTGACCGTCAGTCCCTAACTCATGGAGAAAGAAATCCATAGCTTTTAAGGGACGACCAGTTGTCAATACGACCTTGATACCACGATCACGCGCAGCTTTCAAAGTTGCCTTGGTACGATCCGTCAGCCTTTTATCAGTAGTCAGCAAGGTCCCGTCCAAGTCCAATGCAATCAATTTTATATCTACCATTATAAGCCCTCCATATAAGCTATAACCGACTGGTCTTTATGGTGACCAATCACAGTCTCTGCTAATTCTAAAATTTCTGGTCGTGCATTTTCAGGAGCTACAGGATGTCCCACAACCTGCATCATATGCAAGTCATTTAGATTGTCTCCAAAAGCCATAACCTGATCCATTGTGATAGCAAGTTTTTTGGCTAATTCAACAATGGCCACACCCTTATCGACATAGTCCAGAACAATATCAATGGATTCAAAGCCAGTTGTCATGGCCTTAACACCAGGGACATTTTCGTTTACCCAAGCTTCACCAGCTTCCAGCGTTTCTTCTGTGAAGTTGGTTGTAAATTTGAAAATGTCATCTTTAATATCTTCTAGACTCGCTACTTTTTGGATATTTTCATTATAATGCTGGCTCACTTTTAAATAAGTCTCATCAACCGTATCTAGCACATAAGAGCCCTTTTTACCAGTCAAAAGGAGCTTATTGATATCTACATAAGGTGACGTTTTCAGCTTTTCAAAAGTTGCCAGATAAAAGTCACGAGACATAGTCGCTTCATACAAGTCCTGACCTTGATACTCTACCAAACTGCCATTTTCCGCGATAAAAATAATGTCATCACGTACATCAGCAAATAATTTTTCCAGAGACAGAAATCCCCGACCCGAAGCCACCGCAAAGTAAATCCCTTTTTCCTTGTAGGAAGCCAAGAGAGACTTGAGACGATCCATATCAAAGCGTCCATTCCCATCTAGGAAGGTTCCGTCCATATCCGTTGCTACTAGTTTAATCATAAATTCTTCATACTCCAATTAATAAATCCACCTTCTATTATACCATAGAAAAAGCAAATAGCGCCTAATCCATTTGAGATTAGACGCTTGATAAACTCCCGACTTTATCACTTAATTTTTATCCAATATTACTTAACCCTTTAGTATAACTGGATTTTTTCTAAATTCCCAAACTAACTTCCACCGCCAATAAAAGTTGAAATTAATCTGATAAAAATCGAAAAAACAAGTGGAATTCCAAGTCAGAGTAAGTTCCACTTGTTTATCATACAATAACAAGGACGAGATGCTCGCCTTTCAAAATTGTCTTAAAGGTTTCTTCATAATTGAGCCTGTATTCAATAGCCTTCCCTAGTTCTGAACCCTGTAAAACTGACTGGAGCCGGCACCAAACAAAGAAGTCTTCCATTAAGGGTTGGAGCTTTTCTTGACGTTTCTGTAGTCGTTCATCAGTTGACAGTGTATCCCATCAATAAGCTAAGCCTTTAGCACCTAACAATGATTTCCTCACTTGCTTGGGCGTCGCTTCAAAAAACTCCTTTCTCACATGTGCCCAATAACCAACAAGTGCAGCTTCTTCCAGTTGACGATAAGCAGACGAGCATCTCGCAGTTTACCAAGCTTAGCATCGCTTTGCTCCTAAACCTTGGACTGCTATCGCATAGGCAGAATAAGCTCCCTGGGATTCCTGCACTACTAAACCACTCCGTCGCTGATCATGATGGTAAAGCGTGATACCTTGTTGCTCATCTTTCCCTGACAAAAAAGTCTAATAATGGGGCTGCTGGCTATCACTTTTTAAGACCCAATAAGAGGGTTTCATTCGGATGAGGAAGAGATTGTTATAGAAACTTTTCTTCTATAGTTACCTATCTCATAAAAACATGTTATAATATAGTATGTTGATATTGAAACAGTACACCGTTATTTCGAAAACATTGTTAGAAATTGGTTTAACTTCCCCAATAAATTTGTTCAATTTTTATTTCATTTCGCTATAAATCGTAATATACTTTGATTTTCTCAAATATTATGTTATCGCAACTTCTCAAAAATAAAATATTATTAATTAATCCCTATTAAATATATCTCTTGTATAAACTTTTTCTAATACATCAGACAATTCATCTGAAATTCTATTTGAAATAATAACATCCGATGTTTTTTTAAATTCTTCCAGATTCGTTACAACTTTAGCATCAAAAATCTCTTTTGAAGACAAAAACGGTTCATAAATAATAATATTTACATTATATTTCGTTAATTGTTTAATCACATTTTCAGTTGACGAATCACGAATATTATCAGAATCTTTTTTAGCTAGCAAACGATAAATGCCTACATTGTATATATTATTTTTTGTTATTTGTGTTGCTATAAACTCTGATCTTTTTTGGTTACTTAATACAATAGAATCTAATAAAACAGTTGGAAGGCCTTCACATTCACTTAACATATGTTTTGTATCTTTAGGTAAACAGTATCCTCCATAACCAAAACTAGGATTATTGTAAAATTCTCCGATTCTTTCTTCAGAACAAATTCCTTCAATGATATTTTTAGTATTTAACCCTTTCATAATGGAAAAACTATCAATTTCATTGAAGAACGCAATTCTCATCGCAAGGTATGAATTTGAAAATAACTTAATTGCTTCAGCTTCAGCTGAATTTGTCAGTAGAATCGGAGCAACTTCATTTAACGAGAACTCCGATAATAATCTTCCAAATCTTTGACAATATTCAGCTCTCCCTCCCAAAATAATTCTAGATGGAAATAAGTTATCAAGTAATGCTTTTCCTTCACGCAAAAACTCTGGAGAAAAAATGATCCGATCTGTGTGAAATTTTGTATTCAAATAATTCGTAAATCCGATTGGTACTGTAGATTTTATAACTATATATGCAACAGGATTAATACTTAGGCAATCAGCTATAACTGACTCTATACCCTCAGTATCTAATACTCCTTTATTTTCATCAAAGTCTGTTGGTATTGCTATTATGATACAATCAACTTTTTCAAAGTACTTCTCATCATAAATACAAGCTTCGAATTTCAAATCTTTATTTAAAAAATATCTCTCCAACTCATAGTCGATAAATGGACAAATTTTATTATTAAGCTGTTCGACTTTCTGTAAATTAATGTCTAATCCAACCACGTCATGTTCCTGAGATAACAGGACAGATAAAGTCAAACCGACGTACCCCATACCAACTGTAGTTATTTTCATAATAGACCTTCTACTACTTTCTTATCTGTTTACATTCAGCGCACCCACTCGATTTAGTTTTTTTTAAACCTAATTTATAAGTGGTTTTATTTAATTCATAAGTAATGAACTTTCTGTTTTTCTTAAAAGCACACAAAGATGTAGTTGCTTGCCCCATAAACGGATCCAACACAACATCACCTTCCAGAGAATAAATATCAATAAGTTGATTGACAATTTGTTCTGGAGAAGCTGGTGGTCTTGTAGAATAATCCCAAGGTATATTCCAAATGCAGTCAATAAATTTAGTTCCCTCAATATTTCTACCCCACACTATAAATTCTGACTTTTTCTTAAAAATCAATATGTATTCATAGTTATTTAGAATCAAAGACTCATTATTCGAATAACTTGAAGGATATTTTTCAACTTGATTTTTGATATATGAAGTATTATTCAAATTCCATATTATTGTTCCTTCAATATAGAAATTATGATCCGCAAAGAATTTTTCAATTTCATGTTTGATATCGTAATACATATTTTGATTTTTTCTGCTAATTTCTACAGAACTACAAATATTGATGCAAATTGTTCCTGTTTCTTTTAATATTTTACTACATCTTTCCCAAACACTATTTAGACTCTGAATATAGCCTTTATATGTTTCTGTTAACCCAATCTAATTATCATGTTGATAATCAACTAAATTAAAATATGGTGGAGAAGTGATTATTAAATCAACAGAATCATTTTCGACATCTTCCATAGCTCTTGAATCACCTAAATAAGCCTTATTCTCTGTTTTCATGTTTTTTACTCCTTTTAGTTTTTTCTATTAACATATACGAGGTTAATATCATTATAATTATAAAACAAGAAATCAATAAGATAGTTGTTCTCATATTAAACATTTGAATTCCTACACCAATTATCGGATTTACCAACATTGTAACAAGACTAATTGAAAAGGATAGTCCTGATATAACTGTTGCTCTTGAATTATCATCAACCCAAAGATGTAACATCTCCATGATAATAGGATCAAGAATATCTATGATAATGTACAACAGTAGAAAACTAAATATAAATGTGGCATTGAAAGGCAAAATTTGAAAAATAATGGAAATCATTAGTATCAATGATAGCAGCATAATTAATTTAGAAACTCTTATTTTTGATATTTTATAAGCTTGAGTTGCTACTATGCCACCAATGATACTATAAATCATAAATATAGCTCCATTAATAGATGTAGAAAATCCTATTTTAGAAAAATAATCTGGTAATAAAGCAAACATTACGTTAATTGCTGAGACAATAACCGTAGTAAAAGCGAACATGAAAAGAATTTTAGTAGATTCTAGCAACCTATAAAAAACTGAAAATAATTCTTTAAATTTCGGAACACCATTTTGATTAAAATCTTCTATAGCGTTTTTCTGATTATCTGGAATAGATATGATGATTATCATTGAACCTATAAGTGTAAAAGACTGAATAAAATATGGTAAATATCTTGTAATGCTATACAAACCACCTCCTATAAATGTAGCAATCCCCAAAGTCAGAGCACTGATTAATTGTAACTTTCCTCGTATTTTCCCATAACTCTCCTCCTTGCCTTCACTTCTTAGAGATTCAAAAAACAAGGCATCATCAGCTCCACTTAATAAAGCATTTCCTACTCCTTCTAAAACAAATGCACCTAGAATAACATGGTAAACATAGTCCTTCATTAGCAAGATTGATGAAAGAGTTAATAATGGAGTAATTGATAACACAACTAGTCCCAATAGAACGATTTTCTTCTTACTAAATCTATCTCCTAAAATTCCGGAGGGAATCTCTGAAACTAATTGAGAAAATAGAAAAATAGATTGAAAAAATGCAAATTGTACTAAAGATAATCCCAAAAACTGGACAATAAAGATAATATTTACTATTCTAGTAAATCGTAAATTTGTAAAAATGATATATAGATAATATTTTAACTCTGATGAAATTTTATTGCTGATCATACCACATTCCTTCTAATTCATCTTTTAGTGACCAAAAATTATCAACATCAAAAGATTTAAAAATAGCTTCCAATTCTATTCTATTCATAAATTCATGAAACAATGGATCAGATTTTCTAGTTTTATTTAAAGATGCTGATTCAAAAATACCTATTTTCCCATTATTACTCCTATGCATGCGATTTCTACAACTAAGAGATGGCATATCTATATATATTTTAGGATATATGTTATTACTGATTCTCCATGCTTTGCCAATGGCTTTACACTGACTTAACTCTTCACAAACTATAATTTCTTCAAAATTTTCTTCAAAATATTCTGAAATGAATTCTGGTAAATACGAAATGATTGATCTACGAAAATGAAGTAATAGTTCTGGTCCAAATACAATATTCTTTGCACTAGGCACTAAATCATACAAACCTTTTAATTCACCATCACTAAAGTTATGTTTTTTTAATATCTTATCAATCATTTTATAAGATAAATCTCTTCGAATTATTTTTATTTCAATGCCTACACGTTTTCCTAGCTGTTCAAAAAATATTTCTAAGTGTTTAACAAATTGTTGCCATCTTTCTTTTTCACAATCATCTTTACATGATTCAATAGGTGTATCCACATATATTGCACAATTTAAATTTTTCATGATGGCCTCATTAATAGGCATCAGTATATCAAAGTAAAAATTGATAGCCAGATTATCAATTTTTGCATCACAGCGATCAATACAAGCCCCCCCAACAACAAGACTGTTATTTGGAGAAAAATTACTTGTTTCATCAAAAACTATTAAATTATCCCTAAAACTAGCATCATAATTTAAGTCATTTAATGAAATTATCTGATTTAAATCTTTTTTATACATTTTTTTCACTAGTAAATTGGGAAAATCAATATCTTCAATCACAGGCATGTATTATCTTCCTTTCAATAGTCCTTTTTCAAGCATAATTCTAATAATTGAACGAATACCGCTCTCTTCCTTATATTGAATTTCATTTTTTGATTCATACACCGAACCTTCATTAATATATGATATTATATTATCGAAGATTTCTTCTTTATATCTTGTACTAATATTAGAAAATGCTTCTCTTACTTTAGTCACACCTTCACTTTCTTCAAGTAACTCATCTGTTGAAAATAAATATCCATACTTAGATAAGGTATTACAATTCCCAGAGATTTGATTATATTTTTCAAGCAATAATGCCTGAGAATAATTTGAAGGCAAAAAATAATGTGGTTTTAAGCCTAATTCTAAACTCTCTAAATAAAATGTCAAACCAGGTGTTGTAAATATCCTACTTGCTTCACATGACGCTGACAGAAACTCTTTATGGGACATTACTTTAAATGTAACATTGTAGTCAAAACGGTTGTTTGATTCAATCCATTTTTTCTGCGTCATGTTACAAGCACAATCAATTTCATATTTATCAATATTAGGTATTTTTGAAAAAAGTTTTAGATAAAATAACATGTACTTTTTGAAAAATACATCATTTTCATATGGAGTAACTATACCAGCGAAATTTAATAGAATTTTATTGTTTTTGAAATCTTTTGTTTTTGTTATTCCTTCCGTATTAATAATAGGATTTATTGTTTGGATATTCTTATACTGCGATAAATTATTGGGATCAATAAAAGCATTTTGAACAAAATAAATATCATATTCGTTAATCCCATCTAGGGGTTTTTCCCACATCCAACTTAGACTATCAACAAATACACTTTTTACATTTAAATTTGTATCTCGTTGAATTTTAGGAATATTCAGATTCATAACATTAATTAAGAGTTCATAATTCTTAATATCTACTATTTTCAAAAAGCTTTCAGACCTAATTTCATCAGTATCACACTCGATATATTCTAATCTATTACCAAAGTTGGTCTTAAAAAAATTTATAGATTCTCCATTTCCGCAAAATGTAATCTCTTTATATCCCATCTTCAATAGCTCTTTGATAATAGAATATAATTTGGAAGACGGACCAAAACCAAAATTTGTAGTTACTGTCAAAATTCTCATAACAATCACCTAATAAATATATGCTTTTCTATGTACTTTAATATTTTTAACCATTCAAGTTTATCTGGAAACTCATCTTCAGAGTCATAATAAATAACATGAACCTGAGTACCTGTTGTGTGTAAACCTTCATACAATGGTGTTTTTGAACCGATTCTTTTGTTAATTCCTAAGACAATAGGAATAGAGTGCGCTGAAGCCCAACCAAGTTCCACAGCACATCCATAACTATTATTTGGAAAAGTAATATATACATTACTTTGTTTCAGTAGCGAATAATCTCTAAGGGTACATTCTAAAGAATCTGCAATCTTTTTGCCAAATTCTTCTTCCTCTAGAGCACAAAACACATTATGACCATACGATCTCAAATCAGAAATAATTCCCTTAATTCTGGACTTTGTCGCAGTTTCTAACGGACTTTTCAAGTTCGGATTAATTATTCCTGTGATTGGTGTACCTAAAAAAATATCCATTGTTATTCATTCCTTTCTTTCGTTTCATTCAATGCACAACACTGAGTTAAAAAGTATTGTGCTCTTTGTTTAGAACTATAATATAAAACGTGAAAACATATCACTATTACAAATCGCGACGAGGCGATTAAGTGAGTGCTTCAGCCAATACATTTGAAAAAGCCCATCATTATAACTGTAGTTCATCCTATTAGGTACAACCAACTGTGACCATAATACTAAAAAAATCAAAGAGCAAACTAGGAAGCTTGTCTTGTACATTTCAAAATACTGATTTTATAATGAAGATAAGACTAGAATGCTAATTAATAGATTTACAGATAAATATCTGATATCTTGTATTGCTTTACGATTTCTTAAGAGTATAATTAGTAAATTTATTATTAGATAAGCGACTTGTTTATAAAAAGAAATAGGCCTTTCTCAAATTTGGTGAAGGAATACTCCTCGTGTTTCAATTACTCAAAATTAGAGTAAATAATAAATCTATTACATTTATATTTTTCCAAACTTTCCCTCACAATTATTTATTAAATTGAAGAAACATCTACTAATAGCTATTCCCCCATTCTGAATAATAAATAGCTTAAGATAATAGCTTTGAAGTAAAGTATCCTCGTTAAAACAGATCTCTCCTTCAACTACTTTAGTTCCAATATTTTTAAAACGTATTCTTTTCAACTCTGGTGAGGTATTTGATGACTTTTCTACATATGTTGGTAGCTGTACTCCTAAGTAAACATCTCCTCTATGTTGTGGAGTAATAACAATCTTATATTTTATTCTTAATCTTTCTCTATCATAATTATCACACATAAAATCTACTTCTGGCATGCCTGTCATTGAAGTATTTTTATCACCGCACCTATAACAATAGAAAGAATTAATATTGAATAAATTGTTAGTTTCTGGAATATAGTTGCAACCAACACCCGAACTTCCACAACAACATATTTTTTTGAAAATACTACTTTCATCAATTATAGACCTAAAAATATTATATCGATCAAATTCGAAAAGCTCGTCATTTTGGTTCTGAATCATTATTTCAGCTATCTTTTTAGAAATAGGATTTACTCTATTTATTAAATTTCGTTCAAAATCTAAATATTTTTCTTCTGTCACTCCATAGGTACCTCTGCGTGTCATTTGCATGTAATCTGCTAAAACATTATTAGATAACTTTTTTACCTCATGTTCACTACTTAATAACCCAGACGAAACATATGAAGCAAGTCGCGATAAAATCATTTTGCTACTTTGGGTTAATCGGACAATCCCATTTATATTTTCAAGTGATTGATCTACTTTTCTAGTATTTGGAAGTCCAATATTAACAATTGAAACAAACGGCTGTACATCATTTAACTTATTATGAAGTTTGGTTCCAATATTTGTCAAATTTGAATCTGAAAAAATTTCATATATCTCTGGATTATCAATCGATTGAACAGCAATAGAAGCAACAATATTTCTTGCTATTCCATCGATAGCATCTAATGTTAAGTTGAATCTAGAATCATACAATCTACAATCATTAAACGGAAAATTACTACAAGATAATAAAAATAATGTTTCAACATTTATAGAGCTAATACGTATTGCTTTACTCTCATCCTTAAAAAAGATTGCCCTTGATGGCCCCAAGAAGGAGCAAATTTTTCTTGTTGAGGAATTAATTTATTAAAACCATGCAAAGTGAAATCAGCTAAATTTAGATGATCTTCTTTTCCATGTCCATGAAAAACTAATTCTGACCAAGATTTTTCTTCCAAAAGATTTTTTATATTTTCATTTTCAAGCCTTTTTATATCAAAAATATCCCATTTGTTTTTTGTTTCACTAAATTCATTTAACTTTTTATGCGAAAAGACTGCTTTTCGTACTTCTTTTTCACTTTTTGAGTAAAACTGCTTTCCTATCATCCAAGACAATGAAGATAGATCTCTTCCTGTCAGTATGTACAGTTCAATATTATTTTTCTTACAATATTCTAATATAGTCAAAATTTTATATTGTGAAAAATCTTTATATAGTCCTATTACTACCAGATTTTCTATGTTTATCATCTCATTTAAAGAGGTCACCCACTTCTTACAAAATAACCTACAGTTTTTATAAAACTCTAAATCAGAAGATAGAGTGATCCCTGCATCGCATTGGTAAATTGGCGTTGTTTTATAGCATTCGGAATATTCATTGTTAATTCGCTTAATATTATGAAGTAAATCTTCTCTTTTGTGGTCAACAAAAACAGGAATTTCTCCTTGAAAATTTAAACCCATAGTATTAAAAGCATTCGAATACTCTTGTACATTATTTGATATTTTAAATAAATTCTGTTTTTTCAATTAAAGCCTCCCAAATTATAAATACCGTATTTTATACTATGTATCTATAAAATCTTAAGTCTTTAGAATATTCTAAAGACTTAAGTGTACACTTAAGCATTTTACCCACCAACAATTATGATAATATCCATCACCAAAACCAAAATCGGCAAAAATTTTGAAATTTTCTTCATACTCGGACTTCCTTTCCGTTTTTATTTATTGTACAATAAATAAAAACGGATTTAATTTTTGTTGGGAAAATGGGAAATTATGAAATCAAAACTTGGCATCACACTTAGAAAAGTTCGTAAAGGAAAACAAATTAGTCTATGCTCTGTAGCAGATGAACATCTTTCAAAATCTCAAATATCTAGATTCGAACGTGGGGAATCAGAGATATCTTGTATTCGACTTATCAATATTTTAGACAAATTACACATTACTTTAGATGAGTTTCTTATTTTACATGATGAAGATTATACTAATACTGAATTATTCGCTAATTTGGTTCAATATATTCGTAAGCAATATTCATCACAAAACATCAATAATATAGCCGCTCTACTTTCTGACTCATCACATTACACTTTAAATTCGTTCGAGAAAACAATGATAAAATCCATTCTACATACAATGGATTCCAGCATTATTCCATCAAATAAAGAATTACTTCAATTGACAGATTATCTCTTCAAAGTTGAAAAATGGGGTTACTATGAAATCACTTTATTAGGTAACTGTGTACGAACAATAAACTACAACTCCTACTTCCTATTAACAAAGGAAATGTTGAACAATTACATCTACTCTTCATTGAATAAAACAAATAAGCGAATTGTCACTCAACTGGCCATCAATTGTCTAATTCTTAGCGTAGATAAGGAAGAATTTTCAAACTGTACTTGTCTAATCACCGAAATAAAAGCATTATTAGATAATGAATTAAACTTTTATGAACAGACAGTTTTTCTCTATGCAACTGGTTACTTTGAATTTAAGCGTCATTTAGATAGCGGAATTGAAAAAATGAAACAGGCCATACAAGTCCTTGATATTTTAGGAGAAGACAAGTTAAAATTACACTATACTAGCCATTTCGATAAACTGGTAAACAAAGAATAGATGAAATGATTCTCTACTATTTAACATTTTACAAATCAAGGGTGTCTCCATAAACTCGCAACATCTCTAATGATTTTACCCTGATAGCAATAGACAGTTAAAAAGCCCTGAAATCAGCTAAATTTCAAGGCTTTCTTTATAGGCTATTGTATCAATTTACTTATTCCGATTTCTGTTGCTACTAGTTTAATTGTCATCCTTCAATACCTTCTAAATCTTTTAACTTAACTGAAACAATTTTTGAGACACCTGACTCTTGCATGGTCACTCCATAGATGGAATCAGCCGCTGCCATGGTTCCTTTACGGTGGGTCACAACGATAAACTGGCTGTCCTTTTCAAATCGATTGAGGTAATCCCCAAAACGTTTAACATTGGCTTCATCCAGCGCAGCTTCCACCTCATCCAAGATGACAAATGGAATGGTCTTGACACGAATAATGGAGAAGAGCAAGGCAAGAGCTGATAAGGCTTTTTCCCCACCACTCATGAGATTAAGCGACTGGATTTTCTTTCCTGGTGGTTGGACTGAAATCTCAACCCCAGCTGTCAGTAAGTCACCCTCAGTCAATATCAAGTCTGCCTGACCTCCGCCAAACATCTGTTTGAAGGTCACTTTAAAGGACTCACGAATAGCTTCAAAAGTTGATTTAAAGCGTTCCTTGACCTCATCATTCATCTCTGTAATGGTCTCAAGGAGCAGGTTTTTCGCTGACAAAATATCATTTCGCTGGCTATTGAGGAAATCCAGACGGCTGTGAACCTCTTCGTACTGGTCAATAGCTTCCAAATTGACAGGACCCAGTGAGCGAATAGCCTTCTCTAAATCCTTAACTTCTTGCTCTGCCAGATTGAGATTTTCCAATTCATGCGCCTTTTCTAGAGCTTCAGTGTAGCTAATCTGGTACTGGTCTGTTAATTGGCTTTGTAAATGGCGCAAATGCTCACTGACTTTTTCTTTCTTGGCTTCAGCACGCGTTTGCTTGCGAATCCACTCCTCATTCTGCTGGCGAGCCTGATCCAAATGACTAGCAATATCATCCAGTTGACCTTCAATATCATCCAACTCAAACTGCTTGCGAATTAAACCTTGTTGGAGGTTTGTTTTCTGAGTTTTGGCTTCTTCGGCCTGTTGACTGAGCAAATCCGTATCAACTTTCTCAAGATTGTCAACCTTTTCTTGTAGAAGGCGCTGGATTTCCTCTTGCTCGATATTCAGATTATCCAATTCCTTGCCTAAACGTTCAATATCCGCAACTTCGTAACGTTTTTGCCCTTGCAGTTCTGTCTTAAGCAGGCGAGCTTGTGCTAGCTCTTCCTGCAAATTTTGATAGCGTTCTTGGATGGCATTTTTGTTGGACTTAATTTCTTCAATCTCAGCTTCCAGATTTTGCTTGTCACTGGCAATGGTAGCAAGGCGATCTTGGCATTTTTCCTTATCTGCTTGCCAATCTCCGTCAGAAAGACGATCTAATTCCTCTTCTTGGAGTTTCCAAAGAGTTTCCAGTTCTTCAACTTGCTGACTGGTCTGCTGATAGGCGAGGGACAAGCCTTGCTCCTGAATACGAGCCTGCTCTCCCTGATATTTAATAGCTTCTAATGATTCGGTCAATGTAAGCATCTCATCTTGCAAGTTCTTCAAACTCGACTCTTCTGAACGCAGACTTGCTTCTTCTTCAGCAATTTCTTTTTGCAATTGCTCCAGTTCTGGCTTGATAAAAATACTGTTATTCTGACGATTGGCTCCACCTGCATAGGAACCACCTGTGCGTAGCTCTGTCCCGTCCAGTGTCACCATGCGAACCTGATAACGAACTTGTCGAGCAGCTGCACGCGCATGTTCTACAGTATCAAAAATAGCTGTTGTTGCAAGCAAGTTCTTGAAAATAGCTTCCAACCTATTATCAAAAGTAGCCAACTCATCTGCCATACCAAGGAAACCTGGACTTGCAGCAATAGCATCTTGGTTCTGACTAGAAATCGTACGCGCCTTGATAGTGGTCAAAGGAAGGAATGTGGCGCGACCAGCCCTGTTTCGTTTGAGGAAATCAATAGCCTTAGTCGCCGCGTTCTCATCTTCTACGATGATATGCTGACTGCTGGCTCCAAGCGCAATCTCTAGGGCAGTTTGATAATGCACATCAAAAGTCAGGTGCTCACTGACTGCACCAATAATCCCACCAAGGCGATCTTTTTCTTGGAGAACACTCTTAACACCTGCATAAAAGTTACTATGATTTCTCAGGATATTTTCCAAACTTTGAGCTCTGGCCTGCTTGTTTTTAAGACTGTCCAGACAATCAAATAGTTGACTTTGTTGAGCTTGATAGGAAGCTTTCAGCTCCTCTTGCTCCTTGGCAATAGCTTGATAGTCAGCCAATAATTTCTGAACTTGCTCCTTGGCAGTTTCAAGCTCTTCTTTTTGCTGACTAGCCTTCTCTTTAGCTGTAGCCAGTTGTTCTTTCAGCTTTTGTAGTTGATCTGCTTGTTTTTGAGAAAGCTGACGACTATTTTCCAACTCATTTTCGATACGGGTCAACTGGTTTGAGACATCCGCTTCTTCTTGTAAAAGAGCTACAAAGCGTTCACGCAAAAGCTCAATCATCTGATCAGGATCATCTGAAAAAGCTAGCAATTCAGCCTCTAGTCGATTGAGTTTTTGATTATTTTGGACTAGATTTTCCTCTAAAAGTGCCAAAGAGCTTTCCTTATCAGATTTTTCTTGGCTGAGTAAATTTCTCTTATCCTCCAAAGCAGCCAAACGGGCTTGTGCCTCCTGTTGATTGAGGGCTACTTGCTCAGATTCTAATTTCGATAGGGCTAATTTTCTCTCTAAATCACTAATCAGACTGGTCAAATCCATCAAACTGCCTTGGTCTTTAGCCATTTCAGCCTGTAAATCTTGGCGTTGCTTTTTAAGAGTTTGATTTTCTTCTTCTAATTTTTCACGCTTTTGGTAATAGCTTGTCAAGAGTTCCTGAACCTGTACCAACTCTTCTTCTGTCGACTCTAGTTCAGCCTTATTTTCCTTGATTTGAGCAACAAGGACATCCAAGTAAATAGCCTTGCGTTGACCTTCCAAATCTAAAAACTTACGAGCATTTTCTGCTTGCTTCTCAAGAGGCTTGATTTGATTATCCAACTCATAGATAATGTCCTCTAAGCGGTCTAGATTATCCTGAGTTTGTTGCAATTTGCTCTCAGTCTCTTTTCTACGAGTTTTGTATTTCAAAACTCCAGCAGCCTCTTCAAAAATAGCTCTGCGTTCTTCAGGCTTGGAGTTGAAAATCTCCTCAACCTTCCCTTGGGAAATGATAGAGAAGGAATCTCGTCCCAATCCAGTATCCAAGAAAAGATCATGAATATCACGCAGACGGACTTTCTTGCCGTCAATCTTGTATTCGCTATCTCCACTACGATAGATATGACGTTCTACCCTGATTTCTTGTCCTGCATCCTTGATAAATCCGTCATGATTATCCAGAGTCACAACTACAGAAGCATAATTGAGCGGTTTGCGACTTTCAGTTCCAGCAAAAATGACATCCGGCATCTTGCCCCCACGGAGACTCTTAACACTTGACTCCCCCAAGGCCCAACGCAGACTTTCTGTAATATTGGACTTTCCAGATCCATTTGGTCCAACAACCGCCGTCACACCTTGGTCAAAGACGACCTTGGTCTTGTCAGCAAAAGACTTGAATCCCTGAATTTCGATTTCCTTTAAATACATGAATCCAGCCCTTTCTCAACGGCATTTTTGGCAGCTTCCTGCTCTGCTAATTTCTTAGAACGACCTTGACCTTGACCAATGCTCTTACCTTCAACCAGAACTTCTACATCAAATACCTTATCGTGGGCAGGACCCGTTTCAGAAATCACCTGATAACGAATAGCCACATCCCCATTGACCTGAAGTAACTCTTGGAGATGGGTTTTGTAGTCTGTAATCATCTCAAACTCACCTGCTTCAACCTTAGGAATCATGACTTGATAGATAAATTCCTTGACCTTGGTCACATCCTTGTCCAAAAGGAGGGCACCAAGAAAGGCTTCAAAGGCATCACCAAGAATGGTGTCACGGTTGCGACCACCAGATTTTTCTTCCCCTTTACCCAGCTTGATAAACTGGTCAAACTGGCAATCACGCGCAAAACCAGCCAAACTCTCCTCGCGAACAATCATGGCACGGAGTTTTGATAGGTCACCTTCAGGCTTTTTAGGATATTTTTTATATAGATATTCTGAAATCAATAACTGTAGAACAGCGTCTCCTAAAAATTCCAAGCGTTCATTGTGTGAAATTTTTAAGAGGCGGTGCTCATTGGCATAACTCGTATGAGTAAAGGCAGTCTCCAGTAACTTTTTGTCTGCAAATTCGATTGCAAAATGATTCTTTAGTACAGTTTGTAATTCTTTCATACCAACCTCTTTCTAACTGATAACAGTCCTTTTTATTATATCAAAAAAAGCCCCCTGAGTCACTTTAAAACGGGACTGGAAGTGATTTGGGCATTCTTTAAAAAGAGATTTTCAGCTTTATACTCAATGAAAATCAAAGAGCAAACTAGGAAGCTAGACGCAGGNNCAGTTACATATATCTACGGTAAGGCGACGTTGACGTGGTTTGAAGAGATTTTCGAAGAGTATTAGGGGCAAATTTGAGGCAGGATAAACAAAAAGCCCTATTAAAGGCTTTTTAGGATGTTTACATCCACCCTGAGGGAATC
Source organism: Streptococcus sp. 3613 (assembly GCF_013277375.1). NCBI lineage: Bacteria > Bacillati > Bacillota > Bacilli > Lactobacillales > Streptococcaceae > Streptococcus > Streptococcus sp. 3613. The sequence goes on along the minus strand of NZ_VMMV01000038.1, from coordinate 12,678 downwards.
GAACCCCCATCTCAAGAACCGGAATCTTACGTGATATCCATTACACTAAGGGTGGAAACTTGTTTTATTATAACAGAAATTTGCTCTAATAACAAGTTTTTTCTAGTGAGATAGCCCGTCTTAGTGGGAAGTATCCCCATTCCAGATCGAGTTTTTCACGATAACATAATCAACGTGTTTAAGGTCAGCAACCTGACGTCCACCTGCATAAGAAATAGCACTTTGAAGGTCTTGTTCCATCTCAGTTAAAGTGTCTTGCAGATGACCTTTAGCAGGAAGCAAGATACGTTTGCCTTCCACATTTTTGTAAGCACCCTTTTGATATTGTGAAGCTGAACCATAGTATTCTTTGAATTGTTCACCATCGACTTCAATCGTTTTCCCTGGACTTTCAATATGTCCTGCAAAGAGGGAACCAATCATGACCATGCTAGCACCGAAGCGGATAGATTTGGCAATATCACCGTGAGTACGAATTCCTCCATCTGCAATGATTGGTTTACGTGCAGCCTTGGCACACCAACGGAGAGCAGCCAACTGCCAACCACCTGTACCAAAACCAGTCTTGACCTTGGTGATACAAACCTTACCAGGACCGATTCCAACCTTAGTAGCATCCGCACCAGCATTTTCCAATTCACGCACGGCTTCTGGTGTTCCCACATTTCCAGCAATGACAAAGGTATCTGGCAATTCTTTCTTGATGTGTTGAATCATAGAAATCACGCTATCCGCATGACCATGAGCAATATCAATAGTGATATACTCAGGAGCATCAGCCTTGAGCTGGCTAACAAAATCATACTCATAGTCCTTAACACCGACAGAGATAGAAGCAATGAGTCCTTGATCGTGCATGCGTTTAATAAAAGGAATGCGTCCTGCCTCATCAAAACGGTGCATAATGTAGAAGTAACCACCTTTAGCCAGTTGCTCTGCTACATTTTCATCCAAAATCGTCTGCATATTCGCTGGCACAACAGGTAGTTTAAAGGTGTGATTTCCTAAAGTGACACTTGTATCCGCTTCTGCACGGCTTTTAATGACACATTTATTTGGAATCAATTGAATATCTTCGTAATCAAAAATTGGAAATTCATTTAACATATCGATGTCTCGTTTCTTTTGTAATGACCTACCTATGCTCTCGCATCACTACGCCTTTTCCGACGTTTCCTTAATTTATTATAAACCAAAGTACAGTTTTTGTCAAATTATTTTATGAATTGAAATATATTGTTCGGGTTTTACTTGTGTTAAAAATAAAAGAAAGAGAGGAAATTATTTTCTCCCCACTTCTTCTCTATCCTAATAATACTCGCCCTGACGGTAGTCCCATGAGTTAAAGGTATCTGACAGGTGCATCATAATCTTATCAATGTCAAGCCCTTTACGGATTACAACTGGAGCTGGTGAAGTTGATCGTGCTCCCCCTTGTTCTGGGATGAGTTTGCCATCTTTATCGACCATAGACACCATCACACCTTGCTCGTAGCGAGTTTCAATCGTTTTGTCAGGTTGGATGGATGCCACATAGTCGTCTGCTTCGATGACAAGGTCTACTGCTCCTTCGATACGTTCTCCGATACCTTCTACCTTACCACGGTTTCCTTTTCCAGATGGGTTTGCAGATGAAGCGTAAACCATTTTGCCTTCTTCCCAAAGTTTGGCAGCCAATTGTTCACCAGCTTTTCCAAATTTGATAACAAAACAGCTAGTACCACGCACGTCAGTCATAAGCTCTTCACGACCATCCCCATAAGCTTTGAGTTTCTCAAAGGCTTCTGGTTTCCAAGGAAGGATACAACCAAGAAGAATATCTTCATCCCAATGTTTTTGGTAGAAGGCTTCAATTTCTGGGTTGAGTTGTGCTAAAGCGCGAAGCTCGTCCATGCTACCGCAGAGGACAACACCTGGTTTATTACGGTTACGCTCTTTGGCTGCGAACTTGCGTTCGAGTCCTGCCTTATCACTGGTCATGATGATGTAACCGACTTTTGTAGGGCAAACGATACATCCGCCCTCACCTTTTAAAATTTCATAGCCTTCTTGTGAAAGTGTTCCCTTCCATTGAATGTGTTTTGTCATAGTTCTATTTCCTTTTCTATTTTTCTTCTAATCCTGCCAGTAGGCTGGTCGTTGTTTTTCATAGGCAGCAATCAAATCTTCATACTGCAAGGTAATACCAATATCATCCAAACCATTTAAGAGCTTGTGTTTCCACTCACTATCGATTTCGAAAGTGAATTCTCCAATTGGTGAGATGATTTTCTGTTGTTCCAAGTCCACAGTTACCTGGTCGGTTGGTTTTAGCTGGGCTAGTTTCTCTCTAACCTCTCTAGGCTGAACAATAGGTAACATGCCATTATTGAGTTCATTATTGTAATGAATGTCACCGAAAGATCCTGCAATCACGACCTTAAAACCATAGTCTGCTAGAGCCCAAGCTGCGTGTTCCCTCGAAGACCCTGCGCCGAAGTTATCCCCTGAGATGAGGATAGTTGCTTTACGGTATTCAGATCTGTTAAAGACAAAGTCTGGGTCCTCAGTATAGAGATCATCCAAATAACGCCAAGCATACATGAGGTACTTACCAAAGCCTTTCTTATCTATTAACTTGAGAAACTGCTTGGGAAGGATTTGGTCGGTGTCGATATTATCATTCATAAGAGGAACGGTCGTTCCTGTATAAACTGTGAATTTCTCCATATCCTCTCCTTACTGGGCCTCTGGCATTTGTCGAACATCTACAAAGCGCCCTGCGATAGCTGCTGCTGCTGCCATGGCTGGACTGCAGAGATGGGTCTTAGCACCAAAGCCTTGTCTGTCTTCAAAGTTACGATTGCTGGTTGAGGCGCAGTGGACACCATCAGGAACCTTGTCCGGATTCATCCCTAGGCACATGGAGCAACCTGGGTCTCTCCACTCAAAGCCAGCATCTAAGAAAACTTTATCCAAGCCCAACTTCTCAGCAGCTCGTTTGACAGGACGAGAGCCTGGAACCACGATAGCTGTTAGATTAGGAGCAATTTTCTTTCCTTTGACAAATCGCGCAGCCAGTTGCAAGTCGCTGAGACGAGCATTAGTACATGAACCTATAAAGATATAGCCCAGTTCAATATCTGCTGGCTTTTGACCAGGCTCCAAATCCATGTAATTGTAGGCGCGCTCATCATTCATATCCTTAATTTCTGGGAAGCTACTGTCAAAGTCAACCCCCATAGCAGGGTTGGTTCCCCAGGTCACCATAGGAGCCAAGTCTGAAACATCCATCTGGATAACCTTATCATAAACAGCATCATCATCACTGACAATTGTTTTCCAATCCGCCACAGCCTCTTCAAAGTCCTCTGGAACACATTCTCGTCCCTTGAGATAATCATAGGTAGTTTGATCCGGATTCATGATTCCCATCTTGGATCCAAACTCGATGGACATATTGCAGATGGTCATTCGCTCTTCCATGCTCAGTGCATCAATCGCCTGTCCACGATATTCCACCACGTAGCCAACGCCGCAAGCAACACCGTACTTGGCAATCAAGGCTAAAATGTAATCCTTGGAATAAACTCCTTTTTGAGGAACACCTGTAAATTCCACCAGCATTTTCTTGGGTTTGACCTGCCAGAGGGTCTGGGTAGCAAAGACATGTTCGACCTCACTGGTTCCAATTCCAAAGGCGATCGCTCCGAAAGCCCCGTGGGTTGCTGTATGGCTATCCCCACAGACTATGAATTTCCCTGGTTGGGTTCGTCCTGTTTCTGGACCAACCATGTGTACGATCCCTTGTTTTTCAGAACCGTGGGCAGCATGTTCAATCCCAAACTCCTCAACATTTTCAGCCAGCTTATCAATTTGTGCCTTAGAAATCACATCTCGAATATCGTAGATATTGACCGTCGGGACATTGTGATCAAAGGTTCCAAATGTCAAGTCTGGTCGTCTCAATCTGCGACCTGCATCTCGCAAACCTTGAAAGGCTTGAGGACTGGTCACCTCGTGGATATAGTGCTGGTCCACATACATGAGTTGGGGCTGCCCCTCTTCTCCTGTGATGACATGACGGTCCCATAATTTATCAAAAATCGATTTTCCTGCCATCCATTACCTCCAAATAACATATAAGGCTACTAGTGTAGTCACCATCCCAAGAAACCAAACTGTTTTAAAGTACCATTTTCGAGTCTTATGGTGAAAAGTGATTCCTGCTAACCAAGCACCAAAACCACCACAAGAAAGGGCTAAAATGAGTAAGATTTTCTCTGGAATGCGCCAAGCTCTTCTCCTTGCCTTAGATTTGTCAATACCATAAATCAAGAAAACCATGACATTCCAAATCAAAAGGACTAGAGTAATTTTTTCGTCTAACTTCATAACCTTGCAATAATAGCTTCCGTCATTTCCTTGGTCGAAGCCTGTCCCCCTATATCTCTTGTTAAAACACCAGCTGCCAAACTTGCCTCAACAGCACGCTCGATACGCTCTGCATCCTCATAACGTCCAAAACTGTCTCTCAGCATCATGGCCACTGATAAAATCATGGAGATAGGATTGGCAATTCCTTGACCAGCAATATCAGGTGCTGAACCGTGAATAGGTTCATAGAGACTTGGTCCATTTTCAGAATGACTGGCTGATGGCATAACCCCAAGTGTGCCAGATAGAACGCTTGATTCATCCGAGAGAATATCTCCGAAAAGATTTTCTGTCACGATGACATCAAACTTGGCAGGATTGGTAATCATGAGCATGGCAGCTGAGTCCACTAACTGGTGTTCCAAGGTTACATCTGGGAAATTCTGTGAGACCTTCTCAGATACTTTCCGCCAGAGTTTTGAGGTCGCCAACACATTTTGCTTATCGATACTAGTAACGATTTTTCTGCGATTTCTTGCAATTTCAAAGGCTTTGCGAATAATCTGCTCCACTTCCTCATAGCTATAGTCGTTGATATCACGCGCTTTTCTTTCTTCAAGGATATGATCCCCAAAGTAAATCCCGCCTGTCAACTCCCGCACAACGACAAAGTCCACCCCAGCAATTCGTTCTGATTTTAGTGGTGACAAATGCTTGAGACTGTCAAAGATTTTTACAGGGCGAATATTAGCGTAAAGATTGAGTTCCTTACGGAGAGCTAGCAAGCCTTGTTCAGGCCGAACCGTTTCACTATCATACTGGGGACTACCGATAGCCGCTAGGAGAATGGCATCTGCTTCACGACATACCTTGAGGGTTTCATCAGGTAAGGGATGCCCTGCAGCATCAATACCTGCACCTCCAAAAGGTCGTTTGTCTATTTCATAGACAAAGCCTGTTTTTTTAGCTAGAGCCTCCAGGACCTCTAAACCAGCCTCCATGATTTCTGGGCCAATTCCGTCCCCTGCTAAAGCTACTATTTTCTTTGTCATAGCCTTCTCCTTTACACACTAGGCATATCGCGATAGGAAACGCTAGGTCCCATCTCACCAGCATTCTCTTTTTGAACAAAGGTATTAGCGTTTATATAGGCAATAGCTGAAGCCTTCAACACATCGAAATCAAGGCCTGCTGCGTTAAAGATGGTTTCTGTATCTCTGTTTTCAACAGTGACCAAGACCCGAGCCTGGGCATCAATTCCATCTGTCACAGCATCAATGGTATAGGACACCAAGCGGACGGATTGGTTAAAGAATTTGTCGATAGCGTTAAAAATCGCTTCAACGGAACCTTGCCCTGTTGCATTAAATTCGACCTTCTCACCATCCATATTAGCCAGACTAACGAGTGCTTCAATGTCATTATCTGCATGGGTTTGCAGTTGTAAATCATCAAAGTGGAAGCCTTCTGGATTTTCAACCATAGTTCCAGCTACCAGCGCACGAATATCTGCATCTGTGATTTCTTGCTTCTTGTCTGCTAGCGCCTTGAACTTAGCAAAGAGTGGTTTGATATCCTCTTCTGTAAAATCTAGGGCCAATTCTCTCAGTTTCTCGACAAAGGCATGGCGACCAGACAATTTTCCAAGTGGGAGGCTATTACTCTTAACACCGACTAATTCAGGGGTGATGATTTCATAGGTAAGAGGATTTTTAAGGACTCCGTCTTGGTGAATACCAGATTCGTGAGAAAAGGCATTACCACCAACGACGGCCTTGTTTTTAGGAACTGGGATACCTGAGAAGCGAGAAACCATTTCTGACGTATTGATGGTCTCATTTAGGACAATACTGGTTTCTGCTTGGTAGTAATCTTGGCGAATATTGAGGGCTACTGCTACTTCTTCCAAAGCAGCATTTCCAGCTCTCTCACCAATACCATTGATGGTTCCTTCAACACGTCCTGCCCCATTCTTGACGGCAGCAAGGCTATTTGCCACTGCCATTCCAAGGTCATCGTGGCAGTGAGGCGAATAGATAATCTGACGATCCGTCTTGACATTCTCAATCAAGTATTTGAAGATAGCACCGTACTCCTCTGGCGTGGTAAATCCAACCGTATCAGGGATATTGATATAAGACGCCCCTGCATCAACCGCTGTTTGAACAACTTGTAAGAGGAAATCCAACTCTGTTCTAGTCGCATCCTCAGGAGAGAATTCGACCACTTCAAACTTAGAACGGGCATAAGAAACATGCTCCTTAATAGCTTCCAAAATCTCTTCCTTGCTCTTATTGAGCTTATACTTACGATGAATGGGACTGGTAGCGATAAAGACGTGAACTTGTGGATACTTGGCGTCCTTTAGGGCCTCGTAACAAGCATCAATATCAGACTTGACAGAGCGGGCCAGACCAGTTACCGCCGTTTTCTTCAAGGCCTTAGCAATCTCCTGCACTGCTGTGAATGAATCAGGACTCGCCGCCGGAAAACCAGCTTCAATGGCTGAAATACCCCATTTCTCAAGCTGCCTTGCTATGGCAATTTTTTCTTTGATTGAAAAGTTAACACCGGGTGTCTGCTCTCCATCCCGAAGGCTGGTATCTAGAAATTCAACTGTTCGCATAAGATTTCCCCTTTTCCAAATGTGATTTTAAAAAAAACATCTCGCTCAGAAACCCAAGCGAGATGTTGATTTACTCCCGCTTGGTAAGCCAAACAGGACTAATGCTTTTTGCACTAGCCCGAGTACCTCAACAACAAAGCAAATTGATTAAACTTAGCTGTTTTCATGTTTGACTTTCTCCTTCGTTTGATATCTTGTTAAGTATTTTAGCATAGGCAAAAGCACTTGTCAAGAAAAAATCAAATATTTTCTGAAAATTTCTTCAGTAGAGAATATTTAGCTAATTGAAAGTTCTTGAAAATCCTTGAAATGTTTCATTTTTTAGAGGTTAAGTTCCAACTTTTTTCTATCAATTCCAGTACCATTTCATCTGACAACGTATCATCAAGGGCCACACTAATCCAGTAACGTTTGTTCATATGAAAAGCTGGATAAATGCCCTTTTGTGAAAGCAGGTCCACTACTTGATCATGTTTGAGATTGACTGCTTCGACTAAACCTTCTCTACCCTTTTCCAGCTTATCCCAAGAGATTTTCATCAAGACGGCATACCACTTTTGATTTCCTTCATGTCTTAACACTGCCGTATCAGGAGATTTCTCCCACAGATATTCCAACTGATTACCATATTTTTCCTGAACCTGATTCATGATACGCTTAGTCTGAGGACAGATAAAATCCTGCACATCAAAACAAGCCTTCCGAATCTGGTAAAGAATCTCCAGACAAGTCTCACGGACACTTGCAACAAAACTTCCTTTAAAACTTTCCATATGAACTTGGGGATAAAGATCACCCGTTTCCTGGTCAAAGACTTGAAAGCTCACATTTTCAGTAGTAATGGACACAGTCATGACAAAGTCACCCTGCAAAATCTGGCAACTATAGGTCCAGACTCCACTATTTTCTACAAAACCAAAAGCATGAGCCTTTTCTTTATTAAATTGATAGGATTTAAAAATTTCAAACATAAGTGAAAACTGCTATCAAAAGCTAGCAGTTCCTTTCTATTTTTTAAAAGACAACCTTGGTTCCATGCAATTGTGTTACACCCAGCTGGTCGATAAAAGTTTGACGGTTGTCCAAGTCAATCCCTCCACCTGGTAGAATTTCAATTTTACCTTTAGCATATTCCAAAATTTTGTGATAATGAGCAAAACGTTTGTCTAGCGAGTCACCAGATACTCCAGCACGAGTTAAGATACGGGTGACACCAGCTTGGCTGAGCCAGTCAATAGCTTCCAGTTGATCATTATCACTCAATTCATCAAAGGCCATGTGAAAGACAATTTCAATTCCTTTTGAAGCCTCAATTAGCTTCTCCAGATTAGGCTTATCCAACTTCTTCTCAGCAGTTAAAGCCCCAAATACAACCCCTTGACTTCCAGCCTGAGCAGTTAACCGAATGTCCTCTAGCATAATAGCAATTTCCATATCATTATAGACAAAGTCGCCACCACGTGGACGAATCATAGTCATGATGGTCGTATCGTAGTTAGCTGCCAATTCAACCGCTGCCTTAGTTACTCCATAGCTGGGTGTTGTTCCACCAACTGCAAGATTATCACATAGTTCGATTCGACGAGCTCCAGCCTGCATCGCTTTTTCAAGCAAGGTCACATTTTCAGCACAAAATTCGTAAATCATTTGATTCTCCTTGAAGATTACTTTAAATTTATTATATCATATTGTTGTGAATATGCTTTCAATTTTATCAAGGGAAATAGTTACAAATTTTACTTATTCTTTGTCTGGAATAACCTTAAAGAGATAATAGGTGATAAAGATGGTCAAAGCACCCAGACTGATTTTGACTGGTAAGAGAGGGGCAAAATAAATGGAAATTCCCATCAAGATGTAGATAGAAACGATGATTTTTTTCTTACGTTCACGCGCAATGGACTTTGTTTCTCGAAAATCAGCTACATATGCTTGATAGAGCTTGGTATGATACAACCAATCTTCGAAGCGCTTGGAACTTCTGGAGAAACAAGCAATAGACAACAAAAGAAAAGGCGTTGTAGGCAACAAGGGTAAAACAACCCCAACAATTGCCAAGGCCAGTGATAAAAAACCAATTATCAGATAGATAAGACGCATAACTACTCCTAATTAAAATAATCTTCTTCTAGTTTCGCATACAATGATGAATTTTGTCAAGTTCTAACCAAAAAGAGCCTGAAATTCACTTTCAGGACTCTCTTCTTATTTAATCTTTTCTTCTTCGTAGTCACCCTTGCTACAAACAACCTGCTTGCCACCACCACGGACTTTTTTCTCCATGAGGAAGTTTCCACATTTTGGACAGTCACGACCAACAGGCTTGTCCCAAGAGGTAAATTCACATTCTGGATAGCGATTGCAACCATAGAAAAGGCGATTGCGTTTGGTTTTACGCTCAATGATTTGTCCCTGATGACAACTTGGACACTCAACACCAATCTCTTTCACAATTGCTTGGGTATGGCGGCAATCTGGGAAATTGCTACAAGCGTAGAACTTACCAAATCGACCAAGTTTAATGACCATTGGACTGCCACACACTTCACAGTCAAATCCAGCTGGTTCATCCTTAATCTGGATTTTTTCCATTTCTTCTTCAGCCTTGGCCACTTCTTTAGAGAATGGTTTGTAAAAGGCATCAATAACACGTTGCCACTGCTCTTTTCCGACTTCGACATCATCCAGCTTGCCTTCCATTTCAGCTGTGAAGGTCACGTTTACGATATCTGGGAAATATTCAACGATGAGCTTGTTAACAATTTCTCCCAACTCTGTCGGTTCAAAGCGTTTGGCTGCAAGGCGAACATAATAACGTTTCTGAATAGTTTCAATGGTCGGTGCGTAGGTTGACGGACGTCCAACACCATTTTCCTCCAAGGTCTTAATCAATGTCGCTTCAGAATAACGAGCAGGCGGTTGAGTGAAATGTTGCTCTGGTTTGCTATTCACCTGCTTAACCACATCTCCAACAGCCATATCTGGTAACATTTTATTCTTGTCAGAATCATTATAAATGGCAAGATAACCATCAAACTTAACCTGACTACCATTAGCAGCAAATTGAACACCATTTTGCGACAATTTAACAGCCATGGTATCAAAGACAGCAGCTGTCATCTGACTCGCTACAAAACGATTCCAAATAAGAGTATAAAGCTTGAGCTGATCCTTATCCAGATACTTAGCAATACTTTCCGGTGTGTTAAAGACACTTGACGGACGAATAGCCTCATGGGCATCCTGAGCACCTGATGCATTTTTGACCTTGCTACCATGCTTAGAATACTTGCTACCAAAACGGTCTGTAATGAAACTTGCTGCTTCGTTCTGTGCCACTGGACTGATACGAGTCGAATCAGTACGCATATAGGTAATCAAACCTTGCACACCAGAACCGATATTGATCCCTTCATAGAGCTGTTGGGCAACCATCATGGTTTTTCGAGTACGGAAGTTAATTTTATTGGCAGCATCCATCTGCATAGATGAAGTGGTATAGGGTAATGGAGCATTGCGCTTGCGCTCTTTCTTATCTACCTGATCCACTGAAAAATCTTTGCTAGTCAGACGAGACAAGACTTCCTTGACCTCATCATTGCTAGTCAGTTTCAACTTTTTGCCGTCTACTCCATAGAAGGAAGCCTGAAATTGCTTGGTTCCCTTTTTAAAGACAGCATCAATTGTCCAGTATTCTTCTGGCTGGAAGGCATTGATTTCATTCTCACGATCAATGATGAGTTTAAGCGCAATAGACTGAACGCGACCTGCTGACAAGCCCTTCTTGACCTTCTTCCACAAAATAGGCGAAATCGAATAGCCTACCAAGCGGTCTAGGACACGACGAGCCTGTTGGGCATCGACCAAGTCCATATCAATCTTACGAGGTTCTTTAAAAGCATTTTTGACAGCATCTTTGGTGATTTCATTGAAGACCACACGGTTAGCATCATTTTCATCCAAGTTGAGAATATGGGCCAAATGCCAAGAAATCGCTTCTCCTTCACGGTCCGGGTCACTCGCCAGAAAAACTTTATTAGCTTTTTTAGCTTCTTTTTTCAAGTCATTGATAAGAGGGCCTTTTCCTCGGATATTGATATATTGCGGTTCATAATTATTTTCAATATCGACGGACATACTGGATTTCTTCAAATCACGGATATGCCCGACACTGGCTAAAACCTTGTAGTTTCTGCCTAGATATTTTTCAATCGTCTTGGCCTTAGCAGGCGACTCCACGATGACTAGATTTTTTTTAACTGTTGATTTTTTCTTTTTTGTTGCCGTAGCCACAGTATCACACCTTTTCAAAGTAATAAACTTTATAAAGTGTAAACCATTTTTTGAACCCTGTCAAGACTTAGCTACTATAATAGAAGAAAAGTTTATACTTAAGACTTCAGTCTTCCTTTGATATACATAGAAGACTCACGAGAAAAACCAGCTATTCTCAAGAAATTATTGTTCCTCAGACTCTGTATCAAATTTATTGGCTTTTTCCTTTTCTTTTGCTTCCTTATCCTTGATATACTGGAAGAAATACTCCACCAGTTCTTCCTTACTAAGTTGTTCTGAATCAGACAATTGGGAAACTTGAACAGAAACATCACTTAAACCATAGTCACCTCTCTTACTGGAAATCATATCGAGTTCTTCTTCTGTCAAATAATTTCCTGAAATGGTTAGCTTTAGGGTATGAGTCTTTTTAGAATAGATTTTTTTCAAAATATTATGCCCCTGAAATTGCTCTGATATAAATTTCTTAAGGGACTCTTTTTTCAACGTTTCTCTCACTAAAGTCGTTGCAGAGATAAAACTCGGAATCATCAGCAAAACAGCAACTAGAAGCAAAATCCTGCGCATTTTAGAGTCTTCTTCATTATCTTTAAAATAATGTTTCTTAACCATCATCAACCTAACACCTATATAAGTCGCAATGACAATAAAGCTACAATTGATGAGGAATAGGTAAGAGGAGCCTATGATAAATTTTAGATTAGCAGAAGCAATAGCATAACCTACTGTACAAAGAGGAGGCATCAAGGCGGTTGCAATAGCAACACCAGGAACAATATTATTGGTCTCTTTTTTCCTAGCACCAATAATACCTGCTATCCCTCCTACAAAAGCAATGAGAACATCCCAAATAGTCGGAGAGGTTCTAGCAACAATCTCCGAACTAGCATACGAAATGGGAGAAAGATAAAAATAAAGTGTTGAAGCTATTAGACTGGCAAGAATTTGAATAGCTAATATTTTAAAAGATTTTCTTAACAATTTAAAATCAAATATAGCTAGAGAGAGCCCCACTCCCAGAATAGGTGTCATCAAAGGAGAGATTAACATGGCTCCAATAATCACGGGAGTCGAATCCATATTTAATCCGATAGAGGCGATAAGCATGGCACATAGTAAAATCGCTAAATCACTTCTGGAAAGTTCTAATTCTTCATATATTTTATTTCTAAATTCTATCAACGAATACAGTTTATTATTTGTCACAAATATCTTCCTTTCCCAGCTAACTAGTCGCTAATACTCTTCGAAAATCTCTTCAAGCCACGTCAGCTTCACCTTGCCGTAGATATATGTAACTGACTTCGTCAGTCTTATCTACAACCTCAAAGCAGTGCTTTGAGCAACCTGCGGCTAGCTTCCTAGTTTGCTCTTTGATTTTCATTGAGTATAAAGCTGAA